>JAIRTS010000109.1 GCA_031254795.1 Treponema sp. | reverse complement strand
GTGACGTTTAACGGACAGCCTGTTCCTCATGTAGGAATAACTGTATACGGCGATCAGGGATGGTGGCTCGGTTCTGGAACTTTTAATTCCTCCGGTTACAATGCGCCGTGGACACTCCGCATACCGGCGCTGGATTCCCCGACAAATCTTACGTTTATGGTGACTGGCTACACCGCAGACTATGCCTCCCTTTTTTCTACGGAGGTTGCAACCGTCTCCAGCGCGTCAAGCGGCGCCATATCGAACATCGCCATCAATTATGAAATGTCCTTGCCGTCTTCAGCGACACCGTTGTCGCTTGACTCGTGGATGGACGGAACCCTTGAGGCGGGAGAGGTAGGCTGGTACCAATTCACATCAGATGGAAGCGTCTATTATGTAAGCTGGAATGATTCATATCAAGGAGACTACACAAAAACCGCCGATCTATGGGTAAACGCATATACCAGCGCAGGCGTCCTTCTCTTTACGGACGATTCCGGCTGGACAACACCGCGCTCCATTTCAGGACAAACCGGGACGATCTATGTGAGCATCCGGGGATTCTCCCCCGATACGTCCGGTACGTACGCCATAAAGTATTCTAAATCAAGCGCCGACAACTAATCAGCCGCATCGCTGAGGCGTTTTTCGCGTTTCCGCCGCCCCATACCTGTGTATGGCGGGGCGGAAACGCAAAGCGGCGTGAGGCTTTCGCGCCGCTTTATTTCTTTAATTCCATGTCCATCTTGTTTTGTAAGGCGATTTGTATATATTTATGGATTTTGTGACGAACAGCGGTGTCCACGTGGGGCAGGAAAACAAACACGTACACCTGCATAAGATCATCAGCGCGGGAACCTAGAACAATGGCTTCGGCTCGTATGAGCGTACTTTGCAATTTTAGTTGTATGTCTGGAATAACCGTGCCTTTGGAAAGATTGGGATCTTCAAGAAAGACGCAGGAAAAGCCTGCGGAACTAATATCCCGAATGGAGGCTCTTACGAAGTGTCCGTTAAGCGGCATATTGGCGGTGGTCAGCGTCTCGTTATCCGAGGTGACACGGATGTATTTGCGCCTTCCCATCGCCTCATGCTCCAGCAATATACGGGATATCTGAGAGATGAGTTTCTTCAGATCCGTTGAAACGTAGGTGAGTCCGCACGTAACCTTAATCTGCGTGAGGTACTTTTGCTTTACGTCATCGTTGGCGTTGGAAGAGAGAATTCCGATTTCTGTCTGAGCGGTCGCCGGATCCGTCATAACGCCGCATATCCACGCCTCCCACTCCTTCTCTGGCATTGTTTTTTCGTCAAGATTGACAAATACAATAGATTTCGGAAAACGCTTTAATATACGTCCCAACGCGACATGATCCCTTACCGTGTAAGCCTCAAGCTCCTGCATGACGAGGGCAGACACCACCTCATTTCGCACAATCGTTGGAGGGTAAAGGAAGAAAATTTTTTTGCCTGCAATTTCTAGATTTTCCATATCGATCATTTTATCATAACATTACAAAAAACGCAATCATATGAACAGCTTTATTGGTTTGTCTTCCTGCAAATCGCTTGATTTTGCGATAGCATACACGCCAAAATTCATAATCATTACGTCAAGAAACGTACCGATTGCGATAAGGTAAAAAGCGATGGGCTTTAAGATGAGGTAGCCAGCCTCAAAGCCCTGTCCGTACGTCGCGCACAGAACCACGAGCGCGGTATAGGCGCCATCTCCCGGATGCCGCGCAAGCAGAAATGAAATGGCAAACGCCTGCATCCCAATGGAGAAAACGTCAACGGCTGATATTCCCAGGCTTGAGTACGACTTGATGATCAGGATCAGGGACATGGCGGCGACCATGGCGCTGCCCGCCCTGCCGAAAATAGCGAAAAGTGGAAGCGCGACCGCGTTTGCGCGGCGTCTGACTCCGAGGCTTTCCTTTGTGTGTCTGAAAACGACGGGCAGGGAAAAGATAATGTCTCCTGAAAAAAAGGATGCCAGCGCGGATGATATGGCGCTGTACAACGCCGCCCACGGATGAGGCTTGTTTTTGACAACGTACAGCAGGAGGGGAAAGACAATGACGCTCAAAACGCCGCTGACAATGGTTACAAGGACAATCAGGCTTTGAAAATCGGTTTGTACGATAGCGCGATAGCGGAACGCCCAATACGCGCTCAAAACGATAAGGATCACGCCTAGGATTTCGGAAAAGAACGAGGCGATATGATAGAATACGCGGGAGAGCGCGTCTATGAGCGAGACGACCGGCTTCGCCGTATTTTTGTCGTACGACAGACCCATCCCCAAGAAAAAGGCGAATATGCAAATCGGAAGCAGATATACGCCATCGCTTACGAGAGCTTGAAACATGTTTGATGGAAAAAGCTCCGTGATGTTTTCAACAAGCGAGAGCGAGATCGCTTCTATCTGTTCATCATGGATAATGGGAATGCGCGCGGGCGGAAACAGTATAATGGCTAAAATGCCGCCGCTTATGACAATGGCCGCGCTTACCGCTATAAGCAGAAGGGCGCGGAACAGTATGCCCCAAAACCCGCCTTCCTGACGCAGTTCATGCGCCGCGATGCTTATAGAAAAAAACAACATGGGCGCAACGGCGTACCGTCCGATGTTTATGGCAAAATGAGTCAGCCATTCCGTAGATGCCAGAATGGCTTGGTTGTCAGCAGGTAAAAGAAATCCCAATAAAAGGCCAAGCCCGGCGCCAATTAATAATTTTATCCATACTTTCATATACGGCAAGTATAAAAGAAAAAATCTATTTTGTCTATTAGTTGAGGCTGTTTCAATCCAAGCTCTTTGAGCGGCCGCTTCCTTTCGCCTCTGAGCGCGTTGCGCTCACGCATTCCAGCAAGCGGGAAATTTTTTCCGCCAGGTTGACAAAATCTTTTATTTCAAGATTTTCCGCCCGCTCATTTTCCGGAACGCCGCATTGGCGAAGCGTTTCCACCGCGATTGCGGTCGCGCCGCTTGCGCCGTTGACGCCGCGGCTGTCAACGCTGGCGTTTCCCTTGAAGCGGGATGACGCAAAGGCGGTGAGGTTGTTTTTGACGGTTTTTCGGCGGGAGGCGAAAAGACAGCGCACAAGCGGTCTAAAAAGCGGTGGATACGCGGTTGCGGGATTGATGTCCGTGCGGATGTCAAAGCGCGCCGCCTGGGAGTCCACGTGGGGCGCGGGGTAAAAAGACGCGCCTTTCAGCGTCATCAGCGGCTTTATCGTATAGGCGGAAGCGCACAACACAGAAAACGAGGAATAGCTTTTGCTTTTCGGTTTTGCGATGATACGCGCCGCGACTTCTTTCTGCACCGTCACCACAAGCCGTTTGAAAAAGCGGTTTTTTTCAATAAAGTCCGCGAGAAGAGATGCGGCGATAGTGTAGGGAAGATTGCCAAGAAGAAAATTCTCTGTCGGCAACGCCGCCGGCGGTTCCGGTTGAAGCCGCCATGTTTTAAGCGCGTCCCCTTCGACAAGGTGAAAGCGTGGATTGCCGCCGAAGAATTCCTGCAACACGGCGATAAATCCCGCGTCAATCTCAAAGGCGTTGACGATTGCCCCACGTTCAAGGAGCAGGGTCGTCATTGCGCCAAGACCTGCCCCCACTTCCCATACAACAGACCCTTCATGTATGTCAAGAGCGTCAACCAGTTTCCTGCGGGCGTCTTGATTTATCAAAAAATTCTGCCCGAATTTCTTCCGCATGCCGAGTCCCCGGCTGTCAAGAAAGGCGTGGAGACTTTGGGGTGAATCGTAGTTAAGCGATGGCATGGGACCTCTTTTCGCCGGAGCGCGCGCCGGAGTGCAAAACGCGCAGACAAAACCTCATGCGCAGACGCTGTACGCCAAAAACAAGGGCAATGATCGCAAGCGACGCAAGCAAGACCGGAGCAGGGTGGGCTTTGACGCCGGGAGGAATCGCCGCCCATGACACTACCCGTTCAAGCCCTTGGTAAAAAATCGAAAGCGCCGCGCCAACCCACGTCAATGCGACTGGAGCGGTGAAGGCAAGGGCAAGCGTCAGCATGGAGCCGAGCATGAACACCGTGGTCAGCGGCACCACGACAAGCCCGGCTATGACGCCGAAGGGATTGATCACGCCGAAAAAAGTGGCCGAGACGCCAGCGGTCGCAAGAAAGGCGGCGATGGACGCGGCGAGGCTCTGCCCAAGGAAATCCGGCAGTTTCCCCCGAAAAAGGGCGTACACTGGTTCGCTTAACGCCAGAATGCCCGCAAGCGCGAGGTAGGATAATATGAACGAAAGAGATGCGCCGGACGCCGGTTGCATAATAATTTGAATTATAAAAGCCATACCCAAGATGGAAAGCGTATTATTGGGCAGGGAAAAGAGCAACGTAGCCGTACCAAGAAGGTACATGATTGCGGATCTATTCAAAGACGGCATATCGCCCACAAGGAAAATGTAGCCGGTGATAAAAATCGCGCCCAGAAGAGCCGCGACTTTCAACCCAAGGGGTTTTTTGAGGAAAAAAGCTATAACAGCGGAAACAACGGCAAGGTGCATACCTGACAGGGCGAGTACATGGGAACAGCCCGCAGCCTGATACTGTTTGGAAAGCGTTGAATCAAGGGAGTCTTTTATGCCGAAAAGCAAGGCGAGCGCAAGCCCTCCCCAACGGTATCGCGAGAAACGCTCGGCTATTACGAGCCGAAGTCCGGTACGGAACCGCTCGATCTTCGGGGCGGGTTGTACAATATGAACAGAACGCGCGCGGAAGAGGCTCGCTTGGGCGGCGTCCGTCAAAAACTCTCCCTCAAGGTACACTTCGCCGCCTCTGCCGAATTCTTTCAGTCGTGGAATGGCGTCTTCCAGAAAGAACACGGATACAGCGCCTGACGCGGAGGCTTCGGTCGCATTGATTCCCCGCGTCCGTCGCACGGTGATGGTTCCCATGCCGCGCGTCCCTCGCTCGTTGGCAAGGACGCGCGGATCATCCTGCATGACGCCGTATATGCCCCGTATGTTAGAGGGTGGAAGCCCGGTGTTCACCGGAAGAGGTCTTCCAGACGTAAACCCCGTGAAAAAGCCAAGTGTCGCCGCAATAACGTATATCTGAGCGACTCGCATGTGGTCGTCAATTACCCAATTGTCGATTGTCCGCATGGCGTTTTGCTTGTCCTCGCCATCTTTCACGTGAGAAAAAAACGCGCGCTCCAATAAAAGCGTCTGAAGGAATCCGGTGAGGCAGGCGGCGGCGCCAAGCGACACAAGGACGCCCCGCAAGGCACCCGCCGGCGAGAGATGCGGTACCACGTAATAACTTGCCGCCGCGCACAACGCTGCGCAGAGAATCGGCGTCATTTTTACGGCGCTTGCCATTTGAGCTTCGCCAGAGCGGTTTTCGCCGCCGTTTTCGCCCCATTGGAATACGGCAGAAAATCCACGTAAAACAGATGATCAAAGGCGACCTTATCCCCAATATCGCCCAAGGCATTGATCGTTGCAAGCGCTATATCTTCATCAAAGCCGCCTGTTTGTTCTATTTGAGAGTTGAGCAGCCCCAGTTGTATCGCCAGAATCTGAGCCGCTTCCGAGGTTCTCATCGCCCCAAGACACGCTATCGCTTCAATAAACCGCTCTTTCACCGCAGTTCCATTTGCGTAATCGGTCTGCACCTGATAAAAATGCCGGACAACCGATTCAGAAGCGTCTGTCCATCCCAGTCCGGTGAGCACGCGCACCGCTTCGTAACGCAGGGTATAGGAAGCGGGATCGTCCGCGCTCAACGCCATGTCAAGGGCGGTTTGAGCCAATATATTTTTACTGGCGACCGGCAGCGGCGCGCCACGCGGCGCGTTGTCCACAACGAGGGTGAAGGCCTTGAGCTTGTCTTGCGGTGGGCTGTTCCGAATGACGCCGGCAAGAAACACCTCGTAGTCTCCCTGAATGCGACCGAGCGCCAACCGCGCGGCTTCAGTAATGGCGTCGGGATAGGGAAGGGAATATGCTGAAAACAGTACAGGATAAGAAGATTCATCGCCCAACGCCCCAAGCGCGGCGACGCTGGCTTGAAGCGCCTGATAATCTGGTGCCATACCCGCAAGGAAGCCGCTGTTCTGATCATCCAGCAATTGGTTCAAGTCCGCAATAACGCGGGCGTTTCCTTGAGCGGTTGTAGCCAAAGCGTTTAAAATCTCCACCCGTACGGAACTGTCGCTGTACAGAGAACATAGTTTCAGGAGGGTTTCCGCAGAATCTCTATGCCCTGTTTGTCCGGCGCCCCTGGCGGCGGCTTTGGTGAGTGCGATCATATCCGCATCGCCGGCAAGCAAATCCGCCACGATCAAAGAAAATCGCAAAGCGAGGCCGTACAACTCTCCCATGAACTCCGAAGCGTAAGGATCGGTCGCCGCGTCGTTGAGGACTTTCAGCTTTTCAGAGAGATTTGCCCTCGCAAAATTCCGCCTATATGAAATGAGGACAGAATCCTGCGCCAATATATGTCCAGTTGCCAGAGAAAAACACAGAAAAACGAATATTTTTTTCATAACGTATCCCCTCACTTATAAAGGTATTATAATACATTTTGCTTTACTATTACAATAGGCGTGTGATAAAACCGCTGCCGGAAGGCGCGTCCACACTCCCTCCGTTTGCTTTTCCGCTAGCTCCTTATGGGGGAGCCGCTCGCAAGCCACAACCAGAAACCACAATGTTTCAATCCCACAGATTGCGGACTGGGAAAGCCAGCGTTTCACACCGCCATTCGTATGCTCTCCTGCCTCAAGATGTTATGCGAAAAAGATGGAGGCCGACAATAACTATATCAATCATAGAGAGGTACAGAGGGAGCGATGGTTTTGATTTTCCAAAGCCTGCTTCAAAAAGCGAACTATGTTTGCGAACTTTGTTCGGCAAACACAGTTCGGGCTAGATTTTGAGACAGGCTTTGGAAAATCTGGTCTAAAGCCTGCTTTTTCTTTGAAATCTAAGGCTACTTGTTCCAAAACTAAAGTTTTGGAACAAGTAGCCTATATTCCCCTGAAAATGACCTACCCCCGCGCTTTCCAATAAAACAGGGCGTAATAACAAAGAGCGATGGCACTCCTTTATACCTACAACTAGCGTGAAGCCCAGAGCAATTTGTGGACATTTTTTCTTTTGTCGAACTCATGTTGTTTAAAAAAAACAACGACGCGCACGGAGTTACGCACAGGGAAAACCGGAAAAATCGTCCTGTATTGTGGAAAAATGCCCGGATCCCCGCAAGAGGGCAAAACTGCTTGTTCATAGTGCGCCGGCTAGGGACACGTTTTGCGTGTCCTATAAGTTACAGGGCGTCCACAGCCTCCATTGTCAGCGTCGTAAAGTAATCTTCAATAGTCTCCTGCCGCCGTATCTGGAGGATTGCGCCGTCAGGTCGGAGCAGCAACTCGCCGCACCGGAGTTTGCCGTTGTAGTTGAAGCCCATAGCTCTGCCGTGCGCGCCCGCGTCGTGGATGACAACAAGGTCGCCGTCATTGCCGCTGTCAGCGGCGGTTGCAATGATGGGCAATTTTCGCTGAATCGCGAATTTGTCGTTGTTTTCGCAGAGGCTGCCGACTACATCGTAGGTTTCCGTGAGTGGGGCGTCTTCCTTGCTCACTACGGAAATGTGATGGTACGCGCCGTAGAGGGCGGGGCGCATAAGGTCAGCCATGCAGGAGTCAAGGGCGATATACTCGCGGTAGATGCTTTTGCGATGTACGGCGCGGGATACGAGCCACCCGTATGGACCCGTTATCGCCCGCCCCCATTCGGCGCGGACGCCGAGCGGATCAAGCCCTGCGGGTACGATAATGGCGTCGTACGCGGCTTTTATGCCCGAAGCCAGCGTCTCGTAATCAACGGACGTTTGTTCGGGCAGATACGGAATCCCCACGCCGCCGCCCAGATTCACAAACTCAAGCCGGACGCCGGTTTTCTCCAGCGACTCAACGGCCAACTCAAACAGAAGCCGCGCCGTCTCAATATGGTACTCGACGTTCAATTCGTTGGAAGCCACCATGGTGTGCAAGGCGAACCGCCGCGCGCCTTTTTGTTTAAGCAGGCGGAACCCTTCCAGTATTTGTTCCCGTGTGAACCCATACTTCGCCTCTGTCGGCTTGCCGATGATGGC
The DNA here is from genome assembly GCA_031254795.1 of Treponema sp. GTDB lineage: Bacteria > Spirochaetota > Spirochaetia > Treponematales > Breznakiellaceae > JAIRKH01. Next base: position 2,002 of record JAIRTS010000109.1, on the reverse strand, counting down.
GTTGCCTGTTTTTCTGTCGCCCGGATTGTAGCGGCAGGACACTAGTTCCGGAATTCGGGCGAATTTATCCAAAAATTCGATGTGGGTGAAATCATCCAGATTGATGATCGCGCCCAGTTCAAGGGCTTTCCGGTATTCGGCGATGGGCGTTTCATTCGACGTGAACATGATGTCTTCGCCTGATATGCCGGCCATGCCGGCTAGAAGCAGTTCCGGCAGGCTTGAGCAGTCCGCGCCAAAACCTTCACGGGCTAAAATTTTCAGTACAGCCGGATTCGGCAACGCCTTGACCGCGAAATGCTCCTTGAAAGAAGGAAGCGCTGAAAAGGCTTTTTTGAAACGGGCGGCATTCTCCACTATGCCCCTTTCGTCGTACAAGTAAAACGGGGTCGGATACGTTTTGACGATTTCTTCCAGCCGCGCTTTATCAAGCGGGAAACGTTTTGTACAACTCATCCCACATACCCTTTCACTTTCAGAAGCTCCGCGTTCAGAATGCCGCCACCAGCCGCGCCGCGCACCGTATTGTGCGAACAGCCCACGAACCGTACGTCAAACACCGGACATGGTCTCACGCGCCCCACGGTTACCGCCATCGCCTTGTCCGCGCCGCCGTCTTTACGTGGTTGCGGACGATTGTCCTCTTCCCGCACGATAATCGGCTGAATCGGCGCGAACGGCAGATTCATTTTCTGAGGCGACGCCGTAAATTCCCTCCAGACGCGCTTTATTTCCTCAATTGGCGGTTTTTTTTCGCCAAATTCCATGCTGACGCAGGCGGTATGCCCGTCAACCACCGGCACACGGTTGCAATGCGCCGCGATTTTGGGGAATTCCGCGTTTATGATGCCGTCGGTGCCCACAGACCCCAGTATCTTGAGCGGCTCGTTTTCGGACTTTTCTTCCTCGCCGCCGATAAACGGCACAATGTTGCCGATAATGTCAAGACTTGCGACCCCGGGGTATCCCGCGCCGGAGACCGCCTGCAAGGTGGCGACCACAGCCCGCCGTATCTCAAAGCCCGCCTCGACAAGCGCGTGGAACGGCGTCATGTAGCTCTGAATGGAACAATTCGGCTTCACCACGATAAAGCCCTTCCCCCACCCCCGCGCGTTTTGCTGCAAGGGGATGACATCCGTGTGATGGGGATTCACTTCGGCGATAAGCATCGGCACATCGGGAGTCCACCGGTGCGCGGAGGCGTTGGAAATCACCGGAATTCCGGCGGCCGCATACGCCTCTTCCAGCGCCTTGATCTCATCCTTGCCCATTTCAAGCGCGGAAAAAACAAAGGCGCAATCGCCCCGTTTTGACGCCTCAACCGCCGCTGAAACATCATTGGCGTCAGCCACAATAAGTTCGCCTGCGGTCGGTTTGTACGCCCTCTCAAGATGCCACCGTCCGGCGACAGCGTCTTTGTACGGTTTGCCCGCGCTTCTAGGAGACGCCGCGACAAAGCGTGTCTCAAACCACGGATGATCATTGAGCAGGGCGATGTAGTTCTGCCCCACCATGCCGGTCGCTCCTAAAACGCCAACGGGAATTTTACGCATAATTGCTCCTGTCTGAGTCCGCTTCAAACGCGACTGTGGCCGCCGATCTCCGGTCGGCGGATTTTGAAGCGGCAAATTTAGATTTTAAGGAGAAAATTGGATAAGTCGCGAATGCCAAATTCATAAAAGAGGTTGTTCTAAAACTTCAGTTTTTGGAACAAGATCAAAGAATTGACAATTTTCTCCAACACCCTGTTCCAAAACTAACCCAAACTTATGTTTGCCAAACGCAAGTTTGTTAAGCTATGTTCGCAAACGCAACTTGTGTTTTGGAATAGCCTCAGTGGAAAAACGAGCTTGAATCGCTTTTCTCAAAGTCAATGCAAGGCTGATACTATCAAAAAAAACGCAAAAATTCAAGATGAAGGTCTTTAAAAAATGAAAGGAATGGTGTATACTTATATATTAATGAAAAAAGCCTGTTTGTTTTTTATAATGGTTGCGTCGCT
>JAIRTS010000091.1 GCA_031254795.1 Treponema sp. | reverse complement strand
TCGGTCTCGGTCGGCTCAATCATAAGCGCCTCATGAACGATAAGCGGAAAATACATGGTCGGCGGGTGCATGCCCATATCCTGCAAGGATTTTGCGATGTCCATGGCGGAAACGCCTTTTTCCGCTTTGAGCTTCTCAAGCGAGATGACAAATTCGTGCATACAGGGGATTCCTTTCGCGTATGCCGCCTGCGGCGCAATGTCGAACCGTTCTTTGAGACGCGCCATCATATAGTTGGCGTTCAACACGGCGTTTTCCGCGACCGCCGGAACGCCGTCTCTTCCAAGCGTGAGCAGATAGGCGAGAGCGCGGACGACCACGAGGAAGTTGCCGTGAAAAGCCCGAAGCCGCCCTATGCTGTCTGGTTGGTTGTTGTTGAAGGAAAGTCCGCCGTCATCGCTTTTGAGCGCCGGATTCGGCAGAAACGCCGCAAGCGGCGCCTTGCACCCAACCGCGCCCGCGCCAGGACCACCCGCGCCGTGCGGAGTTGAGAATGTCTTGTGCAAATTGAGATGCGCCACATCAAAACCCATATCCCCGGGGCGAACGATCCCCGCGATGGCGTTAAGATTCGCGCCGTCATAGTAGTTCAAACCGCCTGCTTTGTGAATAATATCCGTGATTTCAAGGATGTTCGGGTCAAAAAGCCCCAGCGTATTTGGATTGGTGAGCATGAGTCCGGCTGTGTCGGGACCTGCCGCCGCTTTCAGCGCATCAACGTCCACACAGCCGTCTTTTGTTGACGCAATGTTCACAACGGCAAACCCGGCCATAGCCGCGCTTGCCGGATTGGTGCCGTGAGCGGAATCCGGCGTGATGATCTTCGTACGCGTCGCGTCTTTTCGCGCTCTGTGATAGGCTTTGATAAGCAATAGCCCCGCAAACTCGCCGTGCGATCCGGCGGCGGGCTGGAAGGTCATGGCGTCCATGCCGCTCAATTCGCACAGATAGCTCCCGCATAGGGACAGAGCCTTGAGGGCGCCCTGCACAGTCGTGGCGCTTTGCAAGGGATGAACATCCGTCCAGCCGCGCAGGGAAGCCGCTTCCTCATTGATTTTGGGATTGTATTTCATGGTGCAGGAGCCGAGCGGATAAAACCCGTCATTCACGCCGAAAGAACGCTTCGCAAGCGCGCTGTAATGGCGCGATATTTCATTTTCATCAAGAGACGGAAGACGCGGCGGCGTTTTGCGACTCGTTTTTGCGGGAAGCGGCGCCTCCGGCACATCGCATGCCGGCAAGATTGAGCAGGATCGCCCAGCGCGGCTTTTTTCAAATATCAACTCCATTAAACGCCTCCTTTTACGCTTTGCAACATATCGCACAGCGCGTCAATCTCGGCTTTGCTGTTCATTTCAGTGACGCACCACAAGATGCCGCTCTCATTCGGCAACAGTTCCGATAAGGGCAACCCGCCCAAAACGCCTTTTTTTTCAAGAAGCGCAAGCGTCTTTATGACATCGGGACAGGCGGTTGCGAATTCGTGGAAAAAATTGCCGGAGTATTTCAATTCAAAACCGGGAATTTGGGCGATGCGCTTCGCCGCATAGACCGCCTTGGCGTGGCATTGACGGGCGGCTTCGGCTAATCCATCCGCGCCCATCACTGAAAGGTACACCGCCGCGACAAGGGCGCACAACGCCTCGTTAGAACAGACATTGCTCAACGCCTTCTCCCGCCTGATGTGTTGCTCACGCGCTTGCAGGGTGAGTACAAACGCGCGGCGTCCTTCATGATCCGTGGTTTCGCCAACGATGCGTCCGGGCAACTTTCTCATAAGCGCGGACTTGCACGCCATAAAGCCCAGATAGGGGCCTCCGAACCCAAGCGGCAAACCCAGCGGCTGTCCTTCGCCTGTCGCAATATCCGCGCCCAAGGCGCCTGGACTTTCGAGAAGCCCCAACGCTATGGGGTTGCAGCCCGCGACAAGCATGGCGCCCGCTTCATGAAGCATGTCAGCAGCGGTTTTGATGTCTTCGATCTGACCCCAAAAATTCGGCTGTTGCAGGTAGAGGCACATAACGCGAGTTCCGTCTTCGGCAAGCATGGTTTTCAAAGCGTTGGCATCCAGGGTTCCGTTTGCGAGCGGAACGATTTTCACCGTATACTCGTATCCAAAACAGTACGTGCGGATCGTTTCAATGACATGGGGATGGGCGCCTTCCGCAACATATACAATATCGCGCCCCCGTGAGGCGCACATGTGCGCCGCTTCTGCGGCCGCGCTCGCCCCGTCATACAGAGACGCATTGGATACGTCCATGCCCGTAAGCTCGCAGATCATGGTCTGATATTCAAAAATAGACTGCAAAATTCCCTGGCTGATTTCCGCCTGATAGGGCGTGTACGCAGTTAAAAACGTTTCGTTAGCCGTAATCCGTTTAACCGCCGCCGGAATATAGTGCCGGTACGCGCCCGCTCCGCGGAACACGCTCTTGAACACGGTGTTTTGGGCGGCCATCTCCTGCATGACGCGGGCGACTTCAAGCTCGGACAGGCCTGCAGGAAGCGGCGTTTCGCTCGTGTACAACGCCTCTCTCGGAATTTCGGCAAATAAATCCCGCGTGGATTTCCGCCCTATAACACGAAGCATGGCTTCGCGATCTTGAACCGTATGCGGTATATAAGATCCCATTGCTTTAACCTATCAGCCTCTTATATTCAGATGCGGAAAGGAGCGCGTCTGGAGAAGATGTTCCCCGCGCTTTGACAAGCCACGTCTCGTACGGCGCTTTATTGATTAATTCAGGCTCGTCAAGCGGCGTTTGGTTGACTTCCGCAACCTCGCCGTCAAGCGGGCTGTAAATCTCAGAGACCGCCTTCACGGATTCCACATCCGCGAACGAAGCTCCTGCGGCCAGCGCTTCGCCCGCCTGCGGCAAATTGACGAACACGATGTCGCCAAGCTCTTTCTGGGCGAAATCGGTCAAGCCGATCTCGTACACGCCGTCTTCAACCTCACGAATCCATTCATGGGTCTTCGTATAGCGCAAATCTTCTGGAATATACATACTTTTCTCCTTAAAAAGTCTCTATAAAGCGGCTTTCCCAAAACTAACCTCCGGCCTCCGGCTCGCAGAACGCAGTTCGCGTTTTGGGACAAGCTCCCTAAATAAAAAAATGAACTACCCCGCAGTTATGTGTTGATAAAAAATTCGCCCTAAAGGGCGGGGTATTGTACCCGCGCTTTCCAATAAAATTGTCCGCCGAATGTTTATATCACCGTTTGTAAAACGGCAATTCGACGAGAACGGCTTCCACTCTGCGCCCGCGCACGTCTATTTCAATCTTTTGCCCGGGAGCCGCATACTCACGCTGAACAAGCGCCATCGCAATGGCTTCCTTCAAATGAGGGGCGAAAGAGCCGGACGTTGTTTTCCCGATGACAGCGCCGTCCACAAGAACGTTTTCGCCACCGCGTGAAATGCCGCGTCCTGTGACCCTCACCCCCACACGAATGCGAGCAGGCATTTCTCCAACGGCGAGTTGCTGTTTGCCTATGAAATCCGGCTTATTCATTTTGACTGCAAACGAGAGCGCGGCTTCAAAAGGCGTAATATCATCAGTCATCTCGTGTCCATACAACGGCATCGCGGCTTCAAGGCGGAGCGTGTCGCGGCTGCCAAGGCCGCAGGGGATAAGCCCGTCGTTCTTGCCCGCGTCAAGCAGTTTTTCCCAAAGCGCGAGAGCGTCGTTCGGAGCGCAATACAACTCAAAGCCTTTTTCACCCGTATACCCGGTGCGCGAGACAATGCACGAAACGCCGCCAACCACGCCGTTTTCAATGAGCGTATAATACGCGGAAGGAATTGACGCCGGATCCGCTAAACGCGCAAGTATCCGCTCAGACAACGGACCCTGCAAGGCGATCTGCGCTATTGAATCGGAAATATCTTCAAATTGCACGGAACCTTCAAGGCGGGAGCGTATCCACGCCGCGTCTTTTTTGCGGTTAGCGGCGTTGACGACCAAAAGGTACCGCTCTCCATTATCCATTTTGTAGACAACGAGATCGTCAATGACGCCGCCGTTGTCATTGCACATCAGCGTATAACGCGCCCGTCCAACCAGCATTTTCGAAAAATCATTGGTTAATATATATTGAAGATTCTTAAGCGCGTCTCCGCCGGTGATGACGAATTCTCCCATGTGCGACACGTCAAACAAGCCGGCTCTGTTACGCACGGCCTCGTGTTCGGCTATGACGCCCTGTTCATACTGCACCGGAAGCA
>JAIRTS010000155.1 GCA_031254795.1 Treponema sp. | reverse complement strand
GGTTCTCTTTAACCTTTCCGCATATCCACTCTATAAAAGATCGTTTCCGGCGCTTCTGTTTGTCATACGCTATCTCTTCTTTCCGGTTTTTCCGCCCGGGCGTCACCGGCTCGTTATTGTTCCCCTTCAATATTCTGTGAACCCGCCGCAGTCACATCCCCGATCCGCCGCCACAGCGCGTCTCCCGAACCAACTCCGCCCCGCTTCAATGCCACTCGCGCTCCATCCGCTCACAAACCCTTCCGCCTTCTTCCTTTTTCTATCCCCTTTTTCTATCTTTGCTAACAGCGACTAGAGGGCAGGTAGTTCACCCGCGTTTTCCAATAAAGCCCCCCCCCCCCCCACACACAGACGGAGAGTATTCTCAGTCACCGCATTCAAAAAATCTGCAACGCTCAACAATTCTTCATTTCTGGAAATTTTTGTGTTGCGGAACTGTAGCTGGCCATCCGCCTTATTGGTTGATCGAGAACTTCAATAAATTGATAGGGTTTCCGAATGGGCAATTTTGACCCTAGAACAGGAATGTAGAGGTTTTGTTTGGTAGACGAAGAGACCGCTTGTTTGTATAATGAACCTCACCGCCGCAAGTGACGCAAACAAGTTTACGGCGGGGTGTCTTGCAAGCGTTGTATTGTGGACGAGGTTCGTTCTGTCCGGAAATTATGTAACTGTGGGGCTTACTACCGTTTTTTTGTAGGCGGCGCCAATTCTAACCGCCCCAAGGGTCGGGGTATTAAACCCCACTGCGAATAAAAGACCAGACGCCATATTTCAAGCGTTATCAAAAGCGTGAGTACATGTGGTGTCAATAGTTTTTTACGCAACCCCCTTGTTGACGATCTTACCGGAAAATTTGACGCGAAGCGCGTGGATCGCCACAAAAAAGGAAAGATATGCAAGCGAAGCGGATTATACCCTGTCTTGACGTAGACGATGGACGAGTGGTAAAGGGCGTTAAATTCAAAGGACTCCAGGATGCGGGCGATCCGGTTGAGATGGCGCGGCGTTACAATGCAGGCGGCGCCGATGAGATCACGTTTCTGGACATAGGCGCCTCGTACAAGAGCCGCGCCACCCTGCTTGACGTTGTCGCGCAGGTGGCGCGGGAGGTTTTTATCCCTCTGTGCGTGGGTGGAGGCATCCGCGCGGTTGACGACATGCGCGACGCCATGCACGCGGGCGCGGACAAGGTGTCTGTATGCACTTCGGCGTTGAACAACCCGCAACTCCTTGCGGATATGGCTACGGCGTACGGCAGCCAATGCGTGGTACTGTCTATTGACGCAAAACGGGTTGGGGAAAAAGACGGCGTTCCGGTCTGGAGGGCGTTTTCCCACGGAGGCAGAACCGATACGGGCATTGACGCAATCGAATGGGCGAAGCTGGCCGTGTCCCTGGGCGCGGGCGAGATTCTCCTCAATTCAATAGACGCTGATGGAACTTCGGCGGGGTACGATCTTGATCTGACAAAAGCTATCCTCAACGCAGTGCCGGCGCCGGTGATTGCGTCAGGCGGCGCGGGCAGCCTCGATCAGATCGCCCTCGCGCTTTTGCCATCCGGCGCCGACGCGGACGCGGCGCTTGTGGCGTCAATGTTGCATTTCGAAAAAACCACCATTGGTGAAATCAAGGCGTATGCGGAGAAAAAAGGAGTGACGGTTCGATGGTAATCACATCAATAGATATTCAAAACGGAAAGGTTGTGCAGCTTAAACAAGGCGCGGAACTGGTGTTGCAACGGGATAACGCTGTGGAACTCGCGGAAACATTTGACACGTACGGCGAGGTGGCGGTCATTGATCTTGACGCGGCGATGGGCAAGGGCTCAAACGCCGGCATGATAAAACCATTGCTCCGCAAAGCCTCTTGCAGGGTCGGCGGAGGAGTCAGAACCATTGAGCAGGCTCAGGAACTGGTGAGTCTTGGCGCGCGGAAGATCATTGTGGGATCAACCGCGTTCCGCGCCAACGGCGCGTTCGCCGTCAACACCGCGTTTCTCGAAGCCCTCTCAAAGAAGATCGGACGCGAGCGGATCATTGTGGCTGTTGACGCGCGGGACAACGAAATAGTCGTTGACGGCTGGAAGACCCGCACCGGACTTCCGCTTGTCCAGAGCGCCAAAGCCGTTGAACCCTATGCGGGCGAGCTTCTTTTCACCGGCGTTGAACGCGAAGGCTCCATGACCGGCATAGACCTTGAGCCGGTGAGGCAGTTGCGAGCCGCAGTTTCCTGCCTTGTCACCGCCGCCGGAGGCGTCTCCACCATAGACGAAATTGAGGAACTTGCGGCGCTTGGCTGTGATGTTCAACTTGGCATGGCGCTGTACACTGGCGCTATCACCCTTGCAGACGCCTTTGTCCGCAGCCTCAACTGGAAAAAAGGTGAAATTCAGGCGGTTCACGACGGAATTGCGCCGCGCTCCTCCGCGCTCTTGCCGGTCATTGCCCAAAGTGTTGACGGTCAAGTGGTGATGACTGGTTTTGCTGACCGCGAAGCGGTCGCCGAAACCTTTGATCGCGGCTATCTCTGTTTCCACAGCCGCACCCGCGACACGCTCTGGATGAAGGGCGAGCATTCGGGCTGTACACTGAAGCTCATCCGCATGCGCGCCGACTGTGACAGGGACGCCCTGCTCGCAACCGTAGAACCTGCCGGCCCCGTGTGCCACACCGGCGCGTGGTCGTGCTTCGATACAAACCGTGATTACACATGGCGTTTTCTTCAATCCATCATAGCGGACCGGTTTCGCAAACCCACGCCCGGCTCCTACACCGCCACCTTGGATGACGAACTCGTACGCGAGAAAGTCCGTGAAGAAGCCGAGGAACTCTGCGCGGCGGCTGCCCATGACGAAATCGTATGGGAAGCCGCGGATTTGCTCTATTTCACTACCGCGCTTATCACCCGCGCCGGCGTCGCCGTAGATGAAGTTCTCGCGGAACTTGACAGAAGGCATAAAAAATAGTCCGTCTCAGGCGGCGGCGTTTCTTTGATTTTTGCAATGAACCTCTGTGCGACAGGCGAGGATTTTTGGTTTCGGGGCAAAGACTCGGCTGAGCGTTAAGCCAGATTGCCCCCGTGCTTTCCAATAAAGGTTGTGTAAAAACTCATCCATGATAGCATTGGCCTATGGCTCTATTGCATGAATGAAGAGGCGCGGTTGTGGCTATTGGGTTTATAAGTGCTTGTGCAATGCGGCGTTACTAAGGAAACAAATGTAGGAGGAGTTTATTATGGGACAGGGTGGCTATGTGCGGTTTACAAACAGGACAAACAGGGGTTGGACGTTAAAAAGGACATCTGAGAAGATGAACGCTTGGAATGTGCCGAATACGGTGGCAAAAGGCAAATCAGAAACATTCTACTTTGAGTGGGCATATTTCAACGGAGACAACGAGGCTGTCGGAAAAGTGTTTTTCAGCCTCGTAGTACACTACATATAGTGTACATTATT
>JAIRTS010000261.1 GCA_031254795.1 Treponema sp. | reverse complement strand
ATCATCAGCAACTCCTCCGCCTTGACGCCAACGACAGGCGCTATGCGTTCCAAAAAATCCTCCGATACAAAAGAATATGATTTCAGCAATAAAACCATGATTTCATTCGCCTTGACTTTCTTGCCGGTTTTATTCTTGAATGGACGCCTTTTTTCCACCAAATACCCTTGTTCCTCCTCACAGACAATTTCTCCAGCCCGCGCCTCCCAACAGGCTTGCTCGGTAATGGCGTGTTCTATTTCACTGGAAAAAAATTCATGCGCGGACCAGAAAAGCAACGACGCGAGGTAGGCTTCGAAAGAAGAGCCGGTGTCCTTGTAAGCGTCAATCGCCGCGCTCAACTTGGGATACAGCCAGCACAAATAATCAACGCAACGTTCTTTCCCCAGTCTCATCAAGTAAAAACGGCGAGGGTTTTTGAGTACGAATTGAAAAATCCGCGCTTCCAGTTCTTTTTTTACCAATCTTCCCTGCTTGTAAAGACGCAGGCAAAGGCTCAACTCCTCCATAGAATCTGACTCCTTGTAATAATCTACATGATAGAAAGGAATTGAGTCCAATTTTGCTTCACTTACGCTGATTTTATATTATATCTGTCATATTTTTTTGCTCCGTCTTATGCGAGATTTGGAGAAAAACATGGGCTGCGAGCCTTTCTTGGCGTTTTGGCTGTCTATAACCGTATTTTCAAAATTTTTATTGACAAATAGAAGGGCAAAGGCTATACTGTGTGACGTAGCATCCATAAAATGCGGCGGCAATGAGCATAATGAACGTTTTTTACATATGAGACTGTTCCAAAACTGACGCACCAGGTCGCGTTTTGGAGCAGTCTCACGTATTATTAATTGAGGCTGCGCTTCTTATAAAATATCAAATGGAAAAACGCTCTAAAGCCCGTTTTCGTAAAGTTAGTTCAAAACTGAAAGGAATCTCCCATGAGCAAAGGTGTTGTTTTTATCGTTTTTTCTCTTGTCGTAGTCATGTCCGTGGCGGCCGGAGGCAAGACAGAGGAGCAGTCCATTTCCGATCCGGCGGGTTTTAAAGAAACGATTGACATTGATGGAAAGAAGCCGGGAAAGTACAATTTTTATGTGGAAGCCGATGATAAAGGCGCAAATGTACAGATGTCCGGACCCAGCAACATTTTTATAGATCCTGAGTCTGATCTTCCAGTTGTCACGATCACTAATCCCAGCGCGGATATGCGGGCGCCGGGCAATCTCAATGTCGTGGGAACGTGCGTCGACGATGACGCGGTCGATTATGTGGAATTGATGTTCGACAACGATCCCTCAACCATTGTCAGAGCCGAAGGAAAAGAATTCTGGTCGTACTACATGGAAACAAAAGATATGCAGGACGGCCTTTACACCATTACAGCGACAGGCGTTGACATAAACGGTCTGCGCGGACGCTCCATGAAGGTTTCATGGAATCTTGACCGCAGGCAACCGGTTATAACGGTTGACAATATCGTACCGGGCGCGCTGATCCATGGAAAAGTAACGCTCAAAGGCGCTATATGGGATGGAAACGGCACCGCGTCCCTTTCTTTCAGCGCGATAGACGGCGCGCCGTTCGCCAATGTGCCTATAAAGACGGACAAGAAAACAAAAACGGCGACCTATAGCACCACGCTGGACACCAAAGCGTTTGCCGACGGGCCGCTTAAGATCAGATTCAGAGCGATTGACAAACAGGGAACGGCGGGAGTATATACGCATCTCGTCTTCGTGGATAACACGCCGCCTGTTGTTCAGGTTGTGTATCCCGACAAAACTGTAAACGGCGTTTTTACAGCCGCGGGGTATGTTCAGGATGTCATCGGGTTGGAATCGCTCTCATGGAAAATCGGCAAGGGCGCAAGCGATCTCGATGGCGCCGCTTCTGGAAACTTTGAGCTTACGCTCGGCAATATATGGTGGGCCAAAGAATTCAAAATTCTGGATAATAAAGCGAAATTTGTTGAACTTGAAATAACCGCGAAAGACCTTTCCGGCAATATCGTTTCGAAAAAGCAACGGATTGCGGTAAACGCGAGCGACGATTTGCCGGTTGTAAGCCTTGCCGCTCCAACCACAAAACAGATCGTTGACGGAACTGGATTTGTAATAAGAGGGACGGCCACCGACGACGATGGAGTCGACAGCATTTTCTATGCGGTAAACGGAAACATTCCGGTTGAAATACAGGCGGCGGGCATAAAAACAACATCAGGCGAATTTCACATTGCGGTGTCCAATTTTGCGCCTGGAAGCCACACGTTGGAAGTGTGGGCGAAGGACGTATTCGGCGTTGAAGGAATCAAAGTGCGAGTGGCCGGCATTGTCATCGCGGGCGAGAAGCCTTCCATCAAGATCGCTCAGGTGCAAACCGGCGGCGCTAAAAACGCCGTAACCAAACCTTTTTATTCGGGCATTGAACTGCAAAGCGAGAGCGAAACGTATGTTATTGCGGAAGTCTCCGGCGATTCGCCGATCCTATCGGTCGCCTACCAGTTCGGCGGACTTGAGCCCAAACAGGCGAAGCTGACCCAGCCGAAGAGCGTCGGAACTCCCGTCATAGCGGAGATTCCCCTGCCTGCCGATGTTGACTTTGGGCTGGTTCCCCTTTTAATAACGGCCTCAGATATAGCGCAAAGCGCGGATAAAAACGCGGCGAAAAACGGCGTCGCGCCGGTTCAGCGTGAAACGACGCTGCTTGATTACATCATTGTAACGGATGTATCCGCCGCTCATCTTCCGTCCGTAAAAGACGCTCCCCGTTTTGTCATCAACGGCGAGCGTGTCCAAAAAGAGACGCTGGTCCCAAGGGCGCGGGCCGTCGAAATGCTGATGGAGGAGCAGGCGGCTGACGGCGAAGAGGACGCCAGTGAGGATACCGGCGCCGATCAAGCGGTGACTTCGCCGGTTGAAGCGGCGGCGTCCGTTACAGCAAACCGCTTCACTTTTGTGGGGGATTACCCGCTCGCCGGCTATTTCGTAGGCTCTGACGTCAAAGACATCGCGCTGGAACCGGCGACCAGAGCCGCCATTCTGGAGCGGGACGGCAACCGGTTCATAATCCGGAGGGGGAGCGCGAAGGAATCTGCCACAGTAAAAATTGTTGTTACGACAACGCATGACATCAGGTATGAATCTGAAGAATATATTCTCGACAACAGTTACAACAACGAATTTGACACATTGGACGCGAGGATCGAGTTGATTGACACGCCTGAAGTAAAAAACATCCCCTGGGTTTCGGGAATGCTGGCGCCTATGAACGCGCCACAGAAAACCGCGGTAAAAGGATACCAGATACAAGGCGGCGCGCTGGAACCGGATCCCAAAAAGAATCCGCTGTCTTCGGTGGATTTTACCTTCACGGCGGCTGACGCCGGTTATGCCAAAACAGTCAAAGGCGTCCTGCAACGGAATGAAAACGGCGAGCGGCGTGTCATGGCGAATATCCCGACTGATCTGCCGCCCATGCGGATAACCGTCGTTATGACGGCGACCTACAAGGACAAGACGCAGGCGCGGGATTCCGGCGACATCGTGATAGTCCGCCCGCTCGGAACAAGAAACGTCAACCATGAGGAAAATTTTAGATGGCTGTCGCCGAAAACGCTTTCAGATGGCGCGACCATCCTCCTTGACAATGAAACGCCGTTGCTCGGTCTTTACAGCGGAAAACCCATTCGTGAAGCGGCGATAGACGAAACCATAAGCGGACTCGGCGTTTCGGTTGATGAGAATGGGCTTGTCACGCTGAAAGCCGATGCGGAGGGCGTGTACAACGCCGTAACGTTCACGATCACCGATACGGAAGGGTGGACGTACAAAACGGACGCTTATTCCTTCATTGTAGATTCGTTCGCTCCGGTCATCACCATGCTTGACGAAAGGGACGGCGCGTGGGTTCAGAACGACATCCACATACGGTTTGACGTTGACGACAGCAACGGAATACAGGAGATTTCTTATTCGCTGAATTTAAGCGACGAGTGGCGGCCGCTTGACTCAACGGACACAACGTTGGACATCAGCGGCGAGCCGGACGGTCTTGTCACCGTGAGCCTCAAAACAAAAGACAATGCGGAAAAAACCAGCGAGTTGAGTTTTGTTCTCTACAAAGATACGGCGGCGCCTACAGCGCGACTCATCGTTCCCTGTATGATCGACGGCGAGCCGGTCAAGGTGAATGGCAAGATACTCATCGGCATTGAGGTGACCGAAAGAGGGCGACTCGCGTCCGCAGTCTACGAAAAGCCCGGCGCGGAGGAAGTCGCCGCGGAAGCGGCTGACGCCGAGTCTGACGCTACGGATGACGCGGCGAATGACGCTGGAGCGAACGCGGCGGCGTCAGCCGGGGGATTTACAACGCCTATAGATCGGCCTTCTTATTTCATCAGCATGTTTATCGGCGTGGAAGAATATCCATTGCTTGACAACATGAAATTCCTTTTTACCGATGTCTCAGGAAACACTGGCGCGTTAGATTCATGGGAGGAATTCGAGATAGACCAGACAACGGACATTCCGTCTCTGGAAATCAACCTGCCGGAAGAAGGCGAGATCATCATCGCCGATTTTGCGGTGAGCGGTGTGGTGTACGATGATGACGCGGTTGCGAAGATATGGTACTCCATTGACGATGGCCCGGAAACCGAGGCGGAAGTCAAAAACGCGTACAGCATTCCTCTTGAGCTTTTACAGTTTACCGATAACGAGCATCATATCACTATTTCTGCGGAAGATGTATACGGTATACGCGGCGAACCTATAGAGCGTACTTTCAGGATATCCCTTGAGGAACCAAAAGCCGTTATGACAACCCCTTCCTTTGATGGAGTGAACGCCGGAGTCCTGGAGATACAGGGAACGGCATTCGATGAAAACGGCGTGGCCCTGGTGCAGGTGTCTTTTGACAACGGACTGTCGTATGACAATACCAACGGAACCACGGACTGGTCGTACCGTTTTGACACTAAAATTTTGAAAGACGGCACTCACGTCGTGTTCATCAAGGTGTGGGACAAGTACAACATCCCCGGCTTATATTCAAGCCTCGTCAACATTGACAACACGCCGCCGACCTTGATGATTGAAAGGCCGATGGACGGTACGAGTACGATTGGCCAAGTGAATATATCGGGGCAGGCGACAGACGGCATAAGCCTGCAAAATGTCGTCATCAGCATCCGCAGTACGGAAGGCGCGCCGATTCCCGATCATCTGACCGGTCTTGTACGGGATCCTGACTCCATATTGATTGAAACGCTTGATATTTCCGCTTTGCCCGACGGGCTGTACAGTCTTGACATACAGGCGACCGACAAGGCCGGCAATATCACCCGCGCTTCCCGGTACATTGAGTTGGTGAAAGACAAGAATCCTAACTTTATTGAGGTTCTGTACCCCATGAACGGCGAGACTGTGCGAGGGCAGTTCAATCTGTACGGGTATGTTGGAGGAGCGGATAAGGCGAGCGCCGTTTCGCTCGAATTGAATGGGGTTACGATTGACACAGTTCCCGTAACAAACGCCGGTTATTTCCGGTTTACCCTTGACGAAAACTCCATGCTTGTCCCGGACACCAATACAATAGTGATAAAGAGCGGCTTTGACGGACGCGGGGAAACGGCTTCCTATCCCCGCGTGATCGAATACAAGAGGACGGGTCCATGGATAACCATCGACACGCTCACCATGGGGGACTACGCCTATCAGAGGCCGTACCTCAGAGGGTTGACGGGTTATGCGTTGAGCGAGGAGGATATGGCTGTGCTTGCCGATAAAAAGGCGCCAAAAGCCGCAAAAGCCAGAGTCGAGGCGAAGACGCCGGCTTTTGTGGAGATAAGTTTTGACAACGGAAAAACATTCCAATTTGTCGCCATGAAAAAGAAAGGCGCTTGGGAATACCGCATTGAGGATTGGGATATGGAACAGGGAATGCACTACCTGCTCATCAAGGCGGTGATGAAAAATGGGGAAATCGCGGTTACCAAAACACTGGTGCAGATAAACAAAACGCCGCCGGTAATAACACTTATTTCTCCGAGAACGGGCGGCCGTTACAATCAAACAATTGATTTCACCGGCATCGTCTCTGATGATATGGAAGTGAATTCGGCTCGCTTTGCGTTGAGGAGTGGGAGCAAGGAGGCCTACGAAGTCCCCGGCTTCATGCAAGGCATATATCTTGACGGGCATTTCCTCGGCGGTACCTTGTGGGATATAGGCGTGGGGCTTTCCTTCTTTGACGACAACGTGAAGCTGCAGGTTCAGTATGGGCAATTCACCAAGGAGCAGTACAGCCTGTTCGGAGAAAGCAATCCGCGATTCTACGGCGATGTGTTTGGACTGAAACTGATCGCCGGCGTATACACCCTGAATTTTGGATCGTTCGGCGGACCGGATTGGGCGTGGCTGGGACTGTC
>JAIRTS010000192.1 GCA_031254795.1 Treponema sp. | reverse complement strand
GGGATGCTCGCTCCCATAATAACGCCTATAGTGGCGATTGAGCCGACTACGCCGCCCCGCACCCCGCCGCCGTACGCCAGTTTGCCGCCGGTATAGCCGATAAGGAGCGGCAAAAGATACTTCAACATCGGATCGACCATCTGCGCCAGATTCTCATTGGGTATCCAGCCAGTGCCAATAAACAATGCCGTAATAAGCCCCCACGCGATAAAAGCGCCTAAATTCGGCATAACCATAGCGGAAAGTGACCGCCCCACTTTTTGTACCGTCTGTTTCATGTTATTCTCCTTTACTATAGTTGATAAGCGCGCCATTTTCAATACGCGAACTACGTTCGCATTGGTTTTGAAAAAACAAGCTAAAGCCGTCTCTCCTCACCTTCAAAATTGCCAGCGCACAACTAAGTTTTGAAACAACCTCTCTTGCTTATCCATTTTACAGGGCATGCGTTAAAAACGCAAGAAAAACACATGCAGAATTGGCATACGTCTTGTTGTGCCAAAAGTCAAGAACAAGCGAGAGTCCCAAGCGTGTTGGGGTAGGGAGCGCTCGCGCGAAGGAAAAAAGTTCCGGGCGGATTACGGGCTGGAAAAATTATAACGAACCTGAGATTCGCCGCCGTTTGGCAAAAGTGGATGCCGCTATCGGATGCCGCTGTAAGAGTTTTCAAAAAACAGCGGCTGTGGTATGATGAATCCATGAGCGTACAGCCGGGCTTATTTTCATACGAAAACGAGGACTATCTTACCAAGCAAATAATAACCTATATTGGAAACAAACGCTCGCTTATGAAGTTTATTGAACGGGGCGTGTATTTGGTGCAAAAAAAATTGGGCAAAAACAAACTCGCCGTCTTCGATGTGTTCAGTGGGTCGGGCGTGGTGGCGCGGCGCTTCAAGCAATACGCGAGCTTCCTTGTGGCAAACGACATGGAAAAATACGCGGCCCTGATAAACAGTTGTTACTTGGCCAACGCAAGCGATATAAACATGAGTCTTTTAAAAAAAAATTACCATGACATCATGTCCGCCATAACTAACACTCCATTGAAAGAAGGGATCATTACGAAGTTGTACGCGCCTGTGAATGACTATGACATTAGACAAAATGAGCGGGTGTTCTATACGCGCAGAAACGCCATGTACATTGACACCGCGCGCCGCGCAATAGAACAGCTTGACGAACCTTTCAAAAAATTCTTCCTTGCGCCCCTGCTTTCGGAAGCCTCGATTCATGCGAATACGCCAGGCGTTTTTAAAGGATTTTACAAAAACAAGGCGACCGGAATCGGTCAATTCGGCGGAAGCAAACAAAACGCCCTGTCGAGGATAAAAGGCGACATCACCCTTCCCTTTCCGGTTTTCAGCAACTTCAACTGCGAGACCGTCATATACAACGGCAACGCGAACAGTGTCATCAAGTACGCGCCGGAAGTCGATCTGGCGTATCTGGATCCGCCGTACAACCAGCATCCGTACGGTTCAAATTACTTTATGCTTAATGTCATCCTCGACAATAAACAGCCTGCCGCGGTGAGCAAGGTGTCGGGCATCCCCCAGGACTGGAACCGTTCGGCGTATAACAAAAAGCGTGAGGCGCCCAAAGCGCTCATGGATCTGATAAGCGGCATAAACGCGAAATACGTGATGATCTCTTTTAATTCCGAAGGTTTTATTTCTCTTGAAGAGATGACCGCCTTGCTCGAAAAGAACGGCAAACTGGAGATACTGGAAACAAAGTACAACACATTTCGGGGATGCAGAAACCTCGCGGGGCGGAACTCCCATGTAAAGGAGTATCTGTACCTGCTGGAAAAATGAGCGCGGAGCCTTTTTCAAAATTTTTCGCCTTACAAGGCGCGTTTTAAAAAGCCTCAACGCAATGAAAACGCGCCGGATTATGGCGAAATTCATTCGGCGTGTGGCATTGACAAATCGCCCGCTTCAAACTAAAGTAAAAAGAGAAAAAATGGCGACTATCGGTATAAAAATAGCTAACGGGAATTTTTATCCGCTTCTTGACGAGAACGATCCTCAAAAGAAAAAAATTGCGCTTATACCTGCGCGAACCGGGCAAAAGCGGGCGCAAATAGATTTTTACAAAAGCGAATCGCTCGACAGGGGAGATGTTCAACTCATAGGATGTTTGTCTTTTGGGGATGGAAAGAAGGAAATGGATGAAGACGATGGCATCGACATTGACATTGAAGCGAATGGACAGGGAAAAATCGGCGCAATCGCAAAAAATGTAAAAACAGGCGAATGCCGAGAGTTAGTCATATGGCTCAAAGCGGTTGATGGAGATGACGCGAGAGAGAGCATACGCGAAGGCGAGCGCGAGAGCGGGCGCGAAAACGGCGGTGGAAAAATCGAAAGGCTGGAAACACCGGAAATAATTGAAGAAAACGCCGGGTTATTGCCTATAGATTTGTTATACGAACAGAAATCCGTGAAAAAATTCCCCCTTGTTCCCATCTGTATCGTCGCTTTGTCGCTTGCCGCAATCTGCGGCTTGCTCTGGTTTTTTCTGGCGCGTGAAAAAGCCCCGGCGACCGAAAAGGCGACAGGCGCCGCGTCAGCGGAAACGCCTGCGGAGCCGGTGCCTGCCGAACCATTCGCCGTAGCGCGGGCTGAAAAGCCGCCGAAACAATATCTGGCCGCTATAGCGCGGACCGAAAAACCGTCCGAACAGGATCCGGCGACCGATGCGCGCTCTGACTCCTCTGGCGTCGCCGTTCATGGAGAGATCGCAAACCCGGCGCAGTCAGAACAAAGGCTGAAAAGACCGCCCGCGCCGGTGCGTTCTTACAAAGCGCCGGAACCCATTCCCAAAAACGGCGCGACGTACAAGGCGCGTTGGGGCGACACGCTCTGGGATATAGCCGATGTTTTTTACAATAATCCGTGGCTTTATACCCGGCTCGCGCGGTACAACAAAATTCGTCCGTCGGCAATTTTGTCGCCGGGCGTTGTTTTGCGCCTCCCGCCGAAACTGTAGATGCGCAAGAAGGTGATTTGAAAACATGAAGAACCGGTCACGCCGCAGGACAGATTTTTTTCCATTAATCCTTGCGTCTATGCTCTTTTTTACCTCGTGCGAGAGCGAGGCTAAATCGGCGCTTGATATACCCGTACAAGAGGCGGAAAAGCGGCTGAGGCAAGGCGACATAACCTTCATATTGGAAGCGGATCCGAAAAAAATGCGGGAAATAGCCTATATTTACCCTTCCGCCCCTTTTTATGCGGGTCTTTTGATGAAAGAAAAAGAAGCGGCGCCGAAATTGCGGACGATCAACCTTTTCACGGCGGCTCTCTCTTCCCCTTCAACGCAGATTCAGGAAGCCGCTTCGGATGAACTGCTCGCTTTTATGCTGGATGATCCGGAGCTTGCGGCGGGTATCCTTGACGCGGCGGACGGCGCGAAGCCGTCAACATTGAAAGCCGCCGCCCTATATTTTACCGGAAATCTGGGTGAGGCGCGGGACGCGGCGGACGGCGAACAACCGTGGGACAGAGCCTTCCATCTTCTCTCCACGCTTAAATCGGGCAGGAACGTCTCGCAAGAATTGTTTCAATTTCTACTGGATGGAACAGTTGCGGACGCGCGCGCATGGACATACGGAGAGGCGTCGGAATGGGAAGGATCGGACTCCGTTTTTAATGAAACTGAAAGATTGGCCATAGAAGGACATTTTGAGACGGCGCGAAGATCGTATGGGGGGGCGCTCAGGACATTCCGCAAGGTCATCGCGCAGAATCACACGCTCTTTTTCAAGCATCCGGCGCTCATAGCGGATTTAGGACGCTGTTTTCAATATTCAGGCGCGGAGACTGAAGGCGTAGCCCTCTTCATCGAATGGGAAGGCGCGTTGCGGGAATGGTCGCGCACCAGAAAAGAATGGGAGGAAACCGCCCACGCGCGGTACAACCTACTGTTTTTCGCCGGAAGAATGGAGCGCCATGCGTCCCGGTGGAGCGAAGCCGAAGACTACTTCACCCGCGCGCTGGTTTTCGCGCCGGACAAAGCGCAGGAAGACGCCTGCATCTGGTATATTTTGGATGTCGCGCTTAAACAGTCCCCTGAAAAAGCGATTCCCCTGCTCCATATTTACGCGAGCCAATGGAACGACGCGGCATATTTTTCCGATGTTTTAGGCTCCTTGTGCCAAACCGTTGTCGCAACCCATTCATGGACGAGGCTGTTGGAAATTTTTAGCTGCATTAGAAGCGTGAAAGGCGAACAATACGCCGACGGCGCGATGATAGCGCAATATGCGTACATCATCGGACGGATCGTTTCCGAAGGCTACATACCGGCGGCGAAAGCCGCGACGTATACGGGCTTAGACGGGGCGGCCGAATCTTTTTTCAGACTGGCCTATGAGGAGCAAACCGCTTCTTTTTATTACCGGACACTCAGCGCGTCGCGTCTTGGGGAACATGTCTTTGTGGAACAACCCGAAAAGCCCAGGGAAGCTGAAAAAAAGAAAAGAAGCAAGAAAAGTGACGAAGAGACGGCAGAACAAGCCGGACTTTTGGACTTTCTGCTTGGTTTCTTTAAATACGGAGCGTCACGGCATGCGTTTCCCTATATTCAGCGGTCGGCGCCGGAATTGACCATAGACGAATCGCGCATGCTGGCTCAAGCTCTCGCCGATGACGGTCAGTATTATGAATCCATACGTTTCGCCGGTTCCTACATGAAAACAAAAGGATATTCTCTCGCTTTTTCCGATATGTTCCTCTATTATCCCAGACCGTTCTATGCTATAATAGAAAAATATGCGGAGCAGGCAAACATAAGCGAGGCGACGCTGTTGGGACTTATCCATACAGAAAGCGCGTTCAGGCCGGCCGCAATTTCATCGGCGGGAGCCGAAGGTCTCGCCCAAATAATGGACTTTACGGGCGCGGAAATGGCGGAGCGCATACGCAGGGAGGGAGGCCCCGATTACTTGGAGTCCGGTCTGAATTTGAAAGACCCGGAGGTAAATGTACACATCGGCTCTTACTACCTTGCGCACCTTATTGGGCGGACGGACTCCGTTCTCCTCGCCCTGCTCGGATACAACGGGGGGCCAAACAGGGTGCGGCGGCTCCGGGCCGCGGAACCGTCGCTTCCCGACGATCTGTTTCTGGAAACCATAAACATAACCGAAACCCGGGAATACGGCAAACGGGTTGCGGCGGCGGCGGCGGCTTACGGCTATATGTATTATAACGTGAAGATGGAAGATGTTTTTGCCGATATTCTGAAAAAAAGACGTCTCTAACGCGGACGTTTAAGGGTGTCAAAGCAGTGCGATTGAAAAGTGGCGATCCTCAACAACAACCAGGTTCTCAGATATCTCTCTTCCGTATAAGTTCATTGGCGGGAGCGGGGATTCTTTTGATTTTTGTCCTCTATTCAGGATTCGCCATAGTGGACGGCTTGTTCGATATACCGAATGTCACATTGCCTGTGGGCGCTTTTTTTGCGGATGCGTATGGAATTTTGGCGTTTGCCGTCCCGTCGTACTGTCTTTGGGGAGCCATTCTGTTAATCGACCCGGCGTACAAGCCGGCGCACATCTTTACATTAGGCGCTTCACTGGCGCCGTTTGTAACATTAGCCATTGGTTATAATTATTTTCACCTTTTTGATGAGCTGGCTGAAAGCTCTGATTTTCTGCGACTGACCGGCAGAGTGGGATATATCTGCATTATATTGTTCTGTATTCTTATTGAGCTTATCGCCATTCTCATCCTTAACGAGGCGCTGTTTCAAAAACAAAACCCGGACATAACGGAAACGCCGGAATCACCCTCCCATGATTCTTCCGGGGACTCGCCCAACGCAAAAAGCAGCCCCCCGTTTCAAAGCAAACACTCGGGCAAAAGCCGGAAAATAGAATTTCTGACTATCCTAGATAAAGAGGCTGTCGTCCC
Organism: Treponema sp.; assembly: GCA_031254795.1. Classification (GTDB taxonomy): domain Bacteria; phylum Spirochaetota; class Spirochaetia; order Treponematales; family Breznakiellaceae; genus JAIRKH01. The sequence goes on along the minus strand of JAIRTS010000192.1, from coordinate 2,420 downwards.
TGAAAAATCCGGTGAAGAGGAAGCGCAGCCTTCCGCGTCTGTCTTGTATGATGAGAACGACATAGAGATAGACCTTCCATCTCCAAAACCTTTGAGCAGCGCTCAAGCCTTCAATGAATTAAAGAAAATGATCGAAAGAGAAAAGTCAGGGAAGCATGGAAACGAAGACGCTGGCGCTCAGCCCGCCGCGTATGTCGACATTCCCGATATATTTGAGGACAAACCGGAAGAAATCACCGACGGCGCGGTCTTTCCTGAAAAACGAAGCGGCGCGAACGACATGGAAGAGATAGAAGAAAATGTACAGGACTACGAGCAGGAGGAGCGATCCGCAACGACAAGCGCTCCATCCGCGCATGCGGAAAAGCCGCGGACTCCGGCAAAACCGGCACCGTTATCAGCGTCGCCGCCGGCGCAACCTCTGCCGTCGCCGTCCGTAATGTACGTTGACATTCCCATACCGTTTGATTACCGTCCCGAAGAAATCACCGATGACGCGATTTATCCGCAAAAATCCGTACGCCCGGTACGCGAGACTCGAGACAGGGAAACGGAAAAAGCCCCGCCGCCAGAGACGCCTTCGGCGTACGTCGATCTGCCTGAACCCTTTGAATACGATCCAGATGAAATCACCGGATGCGGGAAATATTCGCAAGAGTCTGAATCTGGCGCGCCCAAGCGTAACGTGGATGCAAGCGGGGAAGACGCGACAGCCACGATAGCCCCGACCGTCCCGTCCACGCCGCGATCTCCGGCGCCCCACGCGGCGCTGCAACCAGCGAAGCCGCCGATTGCGCCGAGAAGATGGAAGACGTATCAGGTGCCTACAGTGGGCATCCTCAACGACTATCCTGATGGGCAGTACTGGATCATTGACAAGGCGACGCAGGACGCCGCGGAAACTCTCAAAAGAACGCTCAACGAATTTAAAATTCATGCGGAAGTTACCGGCATACGCAAGGGTCCTGTCATCACGATGTTTGAAATACTGCCCGCGCCCGGGGTGAAACTCTCGAAGATCGTCAATTTGCAAGACAACATCGCGCTTCGTCTCGCGGCTCAGTCTGTGCGTATCGTCGCTCCTATTCCCGGCAAACATGCGGTCGGCATTGAGGTGCCGAACGCCAAGCGGAACATCGTGTCTTTCGCCGAAATCATAGAAGACAGGCTGGAAAACGAACACGACGGGAAGCGGCTGGGAATTCCGGTTGTGCTGGGCAAAGACATTACCGGCGAAGCGCAAACCGTTGATCTTACCCAGATGCCCCACCTCCTCATAGCCGGCGCCACGGGTTCGGGCAAATCCGTGTGTGTAAACGCCCTGATTCTTTCCATTTTGTACCAACGCTCTCCTTCAGAAGTGCGACTCATCCTCATTGATCCAAAGATCGTGGAGCTTAAACTGTACAATGACATTCCGCATCTCCTGACACCGGTGATCACCGAGCCCAAGAAGGCGTTTCAGGCGCTCCAGTACTGCATCTGCGAGATGGAGCGGCGTTACGCCTGTCTTGATTCAATGGGCGTACGAGACATAAAGAGTTATAACAGGCGCATAAAAGAGCGGAACATAGCCGCGGAACACATGCCGTACATCGTCGTGGTTATTGACGAATTCGCGGACCTCATGGCAACCACCGGCAAGGAACTTGAGTCCACAGTGGCGCGTTTAGCCGCCATGAGCCGCGCCGTAGGCATCCATCTTGTGCTTGCGACCCAGCGTCCGTCCATTGATGTCATCACTGGCCTCATCAAGGCGAATATTCCCAGCCGCATCGCGTTCATGGTGGCAAGCAAGATGGACAGCCGCATCATCATCGACATGGTTGGCGCGGAAAAACTGCTGGGCAAAGGTGACATGCTTTACGCGGGCGTGGTCGACCCCTTCCCCATCCGCATGCAGGGCGCCTTTATCTCTGAAGAGGAAGTCGAGCGAGTGGTCGAATACGTCAAAACGCTTGGAGAACCTGATTATATTGACGAGGAAATTTTCTTTGACGACGAAGAAAGCGTTGAAACCGATATTTTTGGAGAAGGCGAAGATCCGTTGTACGAAAAGGCATGGGAAATTGTGGCGCAACAGGGGAAGGCGAGCGCGAGCTACATACAACGCCGCCTCAAAATCGGTTACAACAGGGCTGCCCGGCTCGTAGAGGTGATGGAACAGCGAGGGCTGGTGGGCCCGGCGCAAGGCTCAAAACCCAGAGAATTGTTGCGCGGCGTATAACGCGGGTTTTTCATCAAAAAATAGCGGAGTATACCCGCTTATCGCCCTATCCAGGCATAATAACGTTCCGGCTGTTTACGAAAACCGGGATTTTGCAGGTTTATCCTATTGCGGATTTTCTATACCTCGTGTTATTTCATTATTCTGTAATGAATTAGCGTTGCTGGTTCGTGGGGGACTTTAACACCGGAAA
>JAIRTS010000066.1 GCA_031254795.1 Treponema sp. | reverse complement strand
AGACCCGCTTCGACCGAAAGACGGTGAGGCCGGGGGACTTCGCGTTTGACACGGCGGCGCGCCGTGGCCATTCGGCTTCCGGGCGGTTTTGCGAGGCGTTGGCCGGAACAAGCCCATATTCGGGGTGGGTGGAGAAACGCGCTCTGCTGAACGGAGCGGACAAGCGGGCGGCGGAAGTCATTGAAGGCATCAGGGCGTCCCCATCGTTTCCCCATGCCGGGGGCCATTATGACAACTACGTGGAGTTCGCCGACAAGCCGTTTTTGGAGCGGCGTCTTGCCCGGCATATACGGGCGGGCCGGAGCAGGCCGCGCCGCAAGAACGACAACTGTTTTGCGGAACGGAGGAATTGCGGCGTGGCGCGTGAGACGGAAGTCTATAAATGTCTGTGTCCACTGTATAACTACTGGCACCCGTCTTTCCGGCTGGCAGACAAGGAAAAACAGGCGGACGGGCGGCGCAAAAAATCTATGAAAAGATCCCCCGGATACCCTGCGAGCGGCTGCTTGAATCTGCCGAGGCGTCTGAGGAAAGCAAGGCGGAGCCAAAGCGGCGGAAGAGCGTCGGCGATCCGGTGGAATTGAACAGGCGGTGGAAAGGCTCTTGAAAATAAACCGGGAAAAGAGCGGGGTAAAACAGCCCTCCGGTCAGGATGCGGGACAGGCCGAGGCGGTCTGATTTGGGCTGGGTTTTGGTTTTGAGAAACCGGTCCCTTTTCGACTGGATTATTTTTGAGACATCGCGGGCTTGACTTTTTTCGGAAACATGTCATATACTATAAAACAAGCCAAGATGGCTCAGTCGGTAGAGCGGCGCACTCGTAATGCGCAGGTCGGGGGTTCGATTCCCCCTCTTGGCTTTTGAAAGTCCTTGCAGAATAAAGAAATAGAATGTAGGGATTTTTGCTTTTTGTGGAGTTGTGTGACATCGCGCGTTTATTTTTTCTCTTGCAGGAAAGCTATGTTATGTACTTCCGAACTTTTTGCCGCACCGATCTGATTGTAAAACATTTCAGGTTACTCTCAATCCACGTCGCGGACTTCCCGATAAAATTTGTCAGTAATGGAAGTGCCGTAGCTTCTAGGATTTGCCACAGGAATTGACTCAATTCCGCCACCTGAAAAATAAGGCATCCACCGAGGTCGGCACCTTCGCGCTGATAGAATTCCTTAAAAACGCCGCTGAGCTGGTTCGAGATTTGACGGATAATATCAGGGTGGGAGCTTAGCTTGAAAAATTCCTCCATTGAGGAAAATCCCCGCGTGGCCCAGAACATCGCAAAAAAACGACCATATTCTGTTAATACGATTATTCGCTACGAGGGGTTGTATCGGCTGTATGTCAAAGAAGACGCATTTGCAAAGTTGCTTATGCAAAAAGTTGAGGAGAATGACGCCCTTGAGTTTATCACCAGAATCGCCCGAAAAAACTTGGCACATCGCGACCTTAAAGTGAAAAAAACGTGGGGGCCGAAACGTTTGAAAAGATCGTCAAGTTTCTCCGCATGGCGTTCAATGAATGCCAAAAGTCGCATCCAAAATGGCACAACACATTTCGGAACATCGATCCCCCAAAGAATACAACGCCGGTTCGCCGTGACGCCCTCACGGAGGATGAAGTGGTGTCTCTGTTTGGTCCGGGCATGTTGCTGGACGCAATGAAACTGGCTGTGTGCGGCTCCATGTTCTCGGCAGGGTTGCGCCGCAGGTAAATTTTTGCTCTCAAGCCGGAAGAGCCGGACTGGTGGATACCGAAGATTATTGTCCGCCGGGCGTGACAGAATTTCAACAAGAAATTTCGGGAACTGGGCACCACAATAAGGAAAGAAAGAGCGAATGGCCCCCTTTGACATGGCGATGCAGGAAGCGGTAAAGAAGCTGTGGGAGGAAAACGGGAGGCACGAATTTGCCTTCACCTTCAAAAATGGGAAAACACCGAGTCCGAGTTGGATTAAGAGGCGGTTTAAGAAATGGATGATCCGTGCTGGTGTTGAGTTAAATGGACGGAAGATCGTGCCGCATAGCTCTAGACACTCTTTGGCGTTCCTGCTTGAGGCTCGCGGGTGTCTCTTCGGTATATCCAAGATCTGCTCGGTCATTCTGACCTCAAGACCACAAAAATTTACCTCCATTCCACTGATGTCACGATCCGAAACATCGGAAAAAAAATTGAGGCGGTGATCAATGAGCCGGAGAAGAAAACATTCGAATTCAAAATATCATAGAAGGAGCGTCTGTTGATTGGACTAAATGGAAAAACCTCTCCAGAGATTGGCCGGCAGTATAATGTGTCTTCGGCCTTGGGCCGGCTTTGGGCCAAGTCAAACAATGTCCCTTATATAGGGACTGAAAATCGCATCGAGTATTATGTCTTTGACAAGGAGATGGAAGAACAGTTCAGAAACCGGTCAAAAACACCTGAGCCGCGCCCACGAAAGGAGAAGCCAATTGACGCCGGTCCGAAGCGTCCGGTTGGAAGGCCAAGAAAAAATCTGTCTGCTGACATTATAAAGTCGTATGGAAAGCGGAGGCGTCTCCACAAAGAATTTACATGACATTAAGCCCCGAATCTACGGGGCTTTTTTATTTTTCAGCCTTGCTCAGTGGCGGTTTGATATCAGACGCACTACGTCCCCTGTTTTTTTTTGATACCTCATAGGATTGCCGGCTTTTCCATGTGAGAAGTGTCTAAAAGTGTTTTCTCTGAAGGTTTCTTTGTAAAGATAGACACATTTTTCAAAGTACTTCCGGCATTAATCCACCTTATCTTTGGACAAATATCGCTTCTCACGAAGTTCTTTATTGGAAAGCGCGGGCAATACCCCGCCCTAAAGGCTAAACTTGACCCATAAAATTGAAAAATTCACGGTAGACCAAAAGCGTGTAAAATTTTTGAAGTCCGGTCCAAACGGTTTTGACTCCCGGCGGCCCGTCGCCGGGAGCTCGTTTTGGCCATCCCAGCCAGCCGATATAATCCGCCGCCTGTTTAATCGCATACGGCCTGTGAGGAGCTTTTTTCGTTCTGTTCGCCGCGCGATAAAGCGTCTTCCATTCCTCATCCTCAAACAACGCCGCGCGGGGCAGCCGGGGATGTATCCGCGCCATATATGTCAGGCTCATTATGAACACCGCTATCACCGAACACATGAGTATCAAAACTTTCATTTTTTCCATGCTCCGCTCCCGCAGTCTCTCTATCGCGCGCCCGCTTTTCAGCGCGTAATGAAACCGTCCTGTCTTCCATCGCTGAATATAATATCCTGCTGTTTCGCAGGCGCCCCCGGAACTTTCCGCCTCCTCACTGGTCGTCAGAAACCATTCTGTCGCTTCAACGCCCCCGGGCGCATGTTCTTCTCTCACGTAAATCACCGTCACAGGCAATGACGGTGGCGGCACTTTGTTCTTTATTAAAAAACAAAGCCACCAGCTCTGCTGGAGGGAGTAGAAAAGGCTACGCCGTAAAGGGCGAGAATGCTGGTATACTTCTCGGGAAGCCCCCGACAAGGCGATGCAAGGAGTGCCTATGCAAGATTGGAGAGGTCTGGCGCATGCCAAATGGGTGCGCAAGTGTCATGTGGCGGTAGCGCCAAAACACCGAAAGAAGGC
>JAIRTS010000049.1 GCA_031254795.1 Treponema sp. | reverse complement strand
CCTTTAGGGCGGTTTCAATAGCGGCATCCGCTTTCGGTTCAAGGGTATTGGATCCCGCATACAATCCATACCTATCAGAACCAACATACCCCGTCCCTTTAGGGCGGGGTTGTTGATTTAATGTAATGGATGCATTCTTCCCGCCGCGTTCTAATGTGGATATGCGGCGGGGAATGTTCTTTGTGTTCGGTAGAAAAGCGCGGATGTCTGCGCAGTTTGATTATATGAGGGCGTCGCCGTCTTGCCCTCAAACGCTGGAGGGCGGAATTGCCTCAAAGGGGTGGGCTGTCGTCGCTCGCTGTGAAAAAAATGTCGCATACGGCGTTAAATTTAGCGTTATGTCCGTGTGAATTTTCTTGTTATTGATTTTTTTGTTGGTTTGGCGTTGTAAGAACATTTCCCGTTTAATCGCGGATTCAAATTATTTTCTTTGAATCTTTTTCAAAGTTCAATTGGCGATGAAAAAGACTCAAGCCATGACGCCCGCGCGGTTTTTTCAAAATCTGCCGCTTCACAAGGCGCGTCTTGAAAAGTCTCTTTTGAAATCCTGTGGGACGGGTGTTTTTTAGCGCTGTAATCTTGGATGCGTACCCTGGAGGCGCCACTTTATATGGAAGATGTTATTATTATAGGCGGAGGGGTCTGCGGTTGTTCCCTTTTATACGAATTAAGCCGCTATAAAATAAAGACGCTCCTTTTGGAAAAGGAAAACGATGTCGCGGGCGGGGCGTCAAAGGCAAACAGCGCGATTGTTCACGCCGGATACGATCCGGCGCCTGGCGCTAAAATGGCGCGGTACAATGTTGAGGGCAATAGCCTGATTGAACGGCTTTGCGCTGACTTGGATATTATGTACAAAAAGACCGGCTCCCTGGTGGTCGGATTTGACGAGGCTGACCGGAAAAGCATTGAGAAGTTATATGTTAAGGGCAATAAAAACGGCGCGCCGGGCTTGCGAATTATTGAAGGCGAAGAGCTTTTCAACATGGAGCCGGCGTTGAGCCGTGACATTATATGCGCGCTTTACGCGCCGACGGCGGGCGTCATCGCTCCGTGGGAATTAGCCATAGCCCAGGCCGAATGCGCGGTAAAAGGCGGCGCGAAAATTGAATTTAATGCGGAAGTGTCCGCTATAAAAAAAGAAAATGGACATTTTGTCGTCAGAACAAAAAAAGGCGAATTTTCAGCCCGTTTTGTGGTGAACGCGGCGGGCGTCAATTCAGATATAGTGAGCGAGATGGTGGATGAAAAATTTTTCGCCATCCAGCCCAAGCGGGGCGAGTACTACATTCTTGACACCACAGAAGCTCGCTTGGTCAATATGATTGTATTTCCCTGTCCCTCAAAACTTGGCAAGGGCGTGCTTGTGGCGCCGACCGTACACGGCAACATTATCGTAGGGCCGGACAGCACGGATTGTCCGCGTGAATCAACCGAAAGCACGACAGCCGGGCTTGAATATGTGGCGAAGAACGCGCTCCGTTGCGTGCCTTCCGTAAATCTGCGGGCATCCATCAGAAATTTCTCCGGCGTCCGCGCTGACGCCGGACTTGATGATTTCATTGTCGGCGAATCGACGCGAACGCCGGGATTCTTCAACATGGCGGGCGTCAAATCGCCCGGTTTGACCTCTTCTCCGGCCATTGCCAGAGATGTGACCGGCATGCTTCTTGATAAGGGACTTGATTCCACGCCGAATCCTGGCTTTGTGGCAAAACGAAGCGTTACGCGCTTCAAATATTTGAGCGATGAGGAAAAACGGGAAGCGATAAAGAGAAATCCTTTGTACGGCACGATAGTATGCCGATGCGAAACGGTGACCGAGGGCGAAATTGTCGACGCTTTGAACCGGCCTTTGCCGCCGCGATCGCTTGACGGGGTTAAACGGCGGTGCGCCACCGGCATGGGGCGCTGTCAGGGCGGGTTCTGCGGGCCGCGCGTTTTGGCCCTTATCGCCAAATACGCCAATATCAGCCAGATGGTCATACCTCAGGACAAGGAAGGCATGTACATCGTCACCGGAAAAACAAAGGGAAAAAGGTCGAGTCTATGAAAAACGCATACAATGTTATTGTAGTGGGCGGCGGGCCTGCCGGACTTGCCGCCGGCATATCCGCCGCGGAACAAGGCGCAAAAAGCGTGCTGATACTTGAACGGAATGACACGCTTGGCGGAATCCTCAACCAGTGCATTCATAATGGATTCGGGTTGCATTATTTTAAGGAAGAAATGACCGGGCCTGAATACGCGCAGCGATTCATAGAACAGCTTCCAAAATACCCTGCCATTGAAATTCTTACCGGAGCTATGGTTCTTAACATATCTCCCGACAGGACAGTCTACGCGATTCATGCTGAAAACGGGTACATGCAGCTTGCGGCTGACGCCATTGTGCTGTCAATGGGGTGCCGTGAGCGAACGCGGGGAGCCATCGGTATACCGGGCGCAAGACCTTCCGGCATATTTACGGCGGGCGCCGCGCAACTTTACATGAATATCGAAGGCTTCGCCATAGGCAAAAGGATCGTGATTCTGGGATCAGGCGATATAGGACTCATCATGGCTCGGCGTTTGACGCTTGAAGGCGCAAAAGTCCTCGGCGTGTACGAAGTGCTGCCGTATTCATCGGGTCTCACCCGAAACATCGTCCAATGCCTTGAAGATTACGACATACCCCTCTATCTCTCCCACACAGTCACCGACATCCGAGGCGACCGGCGGGTGGAGCAAGTGGTTGTTCAGCCGGTCGACGAGTGGCGCAGGCCGATTCCTGGCGCCGAACAGACGCTTGACTGCGATACATTGCTTCTGTCCGTGGGTCTCATTCCAGAAAACGAGCTTTCCCGCCAGGCGGGGCTTGAAATCAGCCCCCGCACAAGCGGCCCCGTGGTATACGAGAATATGGAGACGAGTGTTCCGGGCGTTTTTGCCTGTGGAAATGTCGCTCATGTCCATGACCTTGTTGATTTTGTTACGGCGGAAAGCGTACGAGCCGGAGCGGCAGCCGCGCAGTATGTGCGCAAAAAACCTGAAAAGGTTATACACGTGCAGAATGGGGAGGGCGTAGGATACACAGTTCCTCAAAAGATACGTCTTGAGAATGTTGAGAAGAGCGTTGACATATTCTTCCGTTCCACCGCCATTTATAAAACGTCAAAGATCGAGGTGAAGAGTGGCGATACAATGATCGCTTCTTTTAAACGCGAGCATTTGGCGCCTGGCGAAATGGAGAAAATCACGTTGCCCAAGTCATTGCTTGAAAAAGCTGAAAAAACGAGGGACGCTCCCCTTGTTGTGTCCGTGAATAGTTCCGAGAAGATGAGCGGATCCAATGTGAAGTTCCGTATAAAACGCCCTGACGGGATAACCGAGCTTATCTGCATCGTCTGTCCGAAAGGATGCCGCTTGCAGGTTGACGAGAACAATGGTTTTGCCGTAACCGGAAACGATTGCGTTCGCGGCGAAGAGTACGGCAAACAGGAAATCAGCAATCCAACGCGGGTCATCACCTCGACGGTATGCGCGACGGGCGGGGCGATTTCCCGTATGCCGGTGAAGACCGACAAAAACATCCCCAAAGGTAAAATTTTTGAAGCGATGGCGTCGCTTGATGAACTTGAAGTGAAGGCTCC
>JAIRTS010000046.1 GCA_031254795.1 Treponema sp. | reverse complement strand
CTTTAGGGCGGTTTCAATAGCGGCATCCGCTTTCGGTTCAAGGGTATTGGATCCCGCATACAATCCATACCTATCAGAACCAACATACCCCGTCCCTTTAGGGCGGGGTTGTTGATTTTATCGCTATACGATAATGCTTCCAATATTGTCTGGCAAAAATATTTGTATGTAATATTGCAAAACCATGGAGGAAAATGCAATGGAAAAAACAAGCTACGTTGCGTTATTGCGAGGAATTAATGTTGGTGGAAATAACATTATAAAAATGAGCGAATTAAAAATAATTTTTGAAAAAATGGATTTATTTGATGTTCAAACTTATATTCAAAGCGGAAATGTTGTTTTTAATGCTTTTGGAAAAGACAAATTGAAGCTTGTGGGAAAAATAGAGAAAAAGTTGTCTGAAACATTAAACAATGAAGCAAAAGTTTCTTTGCTTGCATTGCCTGAAATGGATGAAATAATTGGCAGGAAACCGTATCGGTATGGAGAGGAAGATGAAAAGTATAAATATGATATAATATTTTTCATAGAACCTTTGACGGCAAAAGAGGCGATAAAAGGAATACGAGCAAGAGAAAGTGTGGATGAAGCATACGAGGGAAATAAAGTGATATATTTCAGAAGATTAAAAGAAAAGATTGCTAAAACATATTTAACAAAGATTATAGGAACACCCATATACAAATATATGACATTAAGGAATTGGAACACAACTGAGAAATTATTTAATTTAATGAAAGGCATTAATAATACAAAATAATGGAGCGCGCCCCACTTCGCGTAACATGCCCGTATGCATGTGGGGCTTAGACGGATTCGCTCTCCATTCGCAAGGCTTTTCCAGCCCATTCCCCCTCATTTTGCCAACCTTGTCCGCGTTCCTGCGGAACAATGCCCAACGCGCGCGCAAGCGGCGTACAAGCGAGGAGCCTGTGATCTACCCCTGTTTTCTATTGAAAAAAACGAGCCGTTGCGTTATGGTTATAACATGGCTTTGACATCACGGTCTTTGTTGAAACACGGCTCGGCGCTGTCCCTTTTGACGTTCTTCTCAAGGATTTTAGGGTTGTTGCGGGAGATGACCAAGGCGAGTCTGCTTGGAACATCCGCCCTCTCAGACGCTTTTTCGGTGGCTTTCATGGCGCCGAATCTTTTTCGCCGTCTTTTTGCGGAAGGTTCCATATCGGTCGCGTTCATTCCCACGTTCAAGGAATACCTGTTGCAAAAGAACGAGCGGGAGATAAAGGAATTTCTCTGTTGCATCCTTACATTTTTGAGTTTTTTCGTGACCTTGACGGTTGCGCTGGGAATTCTGGCCGCGCCCCTTATCGTAAAACTGTTTGGACTTGAGGAATTTAATGAAACCGTACTGCTTACCCGCGTCATGTTTCCTTTTTTGGCGTTTATTTCCATAGCAGCCCTGTTTCAGGGCATTCTGAACAGCGTCAACTGTTTCACGCCATCCGGCTTTGCGCCCATCCTGCTCAACATCGCCGCCATCGTGTGCGCGTACGCGCTCAAAGACGTGACCGGCAATCCGGCGCGGGCAATGGCCGTGGGAATCCTCCTGGGCGGCTTTTTGGAAGCCGCGATGCAACTCCCCTTTGTCGTCAAGGGCGGGTTCACTTTCTTTTTTACGGGGTTGAAAAAGGCTGTCAATCATCCGGGAACAAAGACCGTCCTGAAACTCGTGGGACCCACTATTATAGGCATGGCGGCGTATCAACTTAACGACTTGGTGTCCACAGCCCTCGCCGGCAACGCGGGGGAGGGCGTGGTGTCAAGCCTCCAATACTCGTTGCGCTTGCAGGAGTTGATCCTCGGCGTATTCGCCGTGTCCATTGGCACGGTGCTGCTGCCCGACCTCTCGGAACACGCGAAATCGGGAAACTGGGACTGTTACAACGATCGGCTGAAGTCCGCCATGCATATCATCGCGTTTATCACCATTCCCATCACGTTTTTCGCCTTGGCGCAGGGTGAAAGCCTCATACGGCTTCTTTTTCAGGGCAGACGTTTCACCGAAACATCGGTGGCGTTGACCAAAACGGCGTTCATGTTTCATATACCCGCGCTCCTCTTCGTCGCTTTAAACCGCATCCTTGCGCCCGCGTTTTACGCCCAGAGCGACTCAAAGTCCCCGACTATTGCGGGCGTCATTTCTTTTGCGGTCAACATGGCACTTGCGGCCGCGCTTGTCCGTCCCATGCGCGGGGCGGGCGTCGCGCTTGCCCTCACCATAGCGAGCGCGGTCAACACCGTTTTGCTCCTTATATTTCTAAAAGAGAATCCTCTTGTCAATATTGCGCGAACTGTTTGGACGACCGTTCTCTATGTTCTCAAGATGTGCTGTTTCTCAGCCGCGCTTATGCCGCCGCTTTTATTCCTCGATCCCTTGCTCCTTGAATTATTCGCCCGGTACAATCGCTTTGTCCGTTACGGCTGTCCCCTTGTCATCTCCGCGGCACTGTATTTTTCCGTGGGTTTGGCGCTTCTTGCCATTACGAAAGACAAACAGGTGTCCGCCCTGTTGCGGTTTATCGGGCGGAGAACGGCGCGTTCGCACGCGCCGAACCCATAATCCAGACGCGGCGAGCGTGGACAGGGGTTACAACAGCGCGTCCAGATCGATTTCCGCGGCGATACACGGAACGATGACGCCGAAATTTTCAAGTACAGCCGGGTGAATCTCTCCGAACACGCCAATGGTTTTGCCATGATACACGACCGACGCGGCGCGTCCAGGAATAAAACGGCTGTCCGTTGATTCATCCACCGTGTATTCACGGGAAAGATAGTAGAAAAGCGTCTGAATTTGCGCGGCTATGACGTTGAAATTCGCGTCTTTGCTCGCGCTCAACATGCCGAGGTACTGCCGCGTGGCGGCGCCGTAATTTTCCGAAGGATCTTTGAACGCCACCTTGCCGGTCTCAAAGATGTGATGCGGGTACACGGCGTTGCCCGACACGGCCTCGCTCATCAAGAGGGACGCGAGAACCGAGTCGCGTACGTACTCGTAGTTTTCCGTCATGGGATTGGCGATCTGAATGACGCGGCCGCCATCGCCCAACACCTTGTCCACCAAGTCTTTTCTGGAGCCGAGGTAATTGTAGATCATCTCCTGATACCCCAGCCCTACAAGTATTTCCTTGACCTTTCTGCTGAAGATCGTTATGGGAGAGAGCCGCCCCACCGTGAATTCCTGCGGACGTTCGGGCTTAAACGTGGCGAGACCCCGTCCTATCATTATGTCTTCGGCGACATCCGCGGCGTGAAGAAAATCGTTGCGGTATTCGGGAGGATAGAGCCGTACGCCGTCCACGCTTCCGTCGCCAACGGCATCTACGCCGCCGCGCTCAACATCACGAGCTTTTTCAGCTTTGCAACCCATGCGCTCAAGCGCCGCGACGCACTCGTCCCCGCTCAATTTTTCACCCAAAAATTTTTCTATACGCTCAAGGGAGCAGAACACCGGCGACTGAAAGTAGAAGGGCATGGTCACCGTACGGCCAAAGGGCGTGTCATAGTCGTATTCGACCCGTACTGGTTCAATGGTATAACCCTGATCCGCCATATCGCACGCCATGATAGAGGCCGCCACGGTTACGGACGGCTGATCCGTACCGGTCAGCTCCACAAACAGATCCGTGTCGCCCACTTGAACCGCGCCTATGTCAGCCGAATTGATGATGGGCGGATACGAGAGAATCCCGCCTTTCGCGTCAACGAGCAACGGGTGAATAGGCTCATGTTCCTGAATAAAGGCGTATTCCTTGCCCTTGGGGTGCTGTTTGAGGATTTCCCGCAGGGTAAGCGGCGAGTCCCACTGGAGCGGCGTAAAGGACACCGAATCGGGATCAACGCCTTTATAAGTGATGGGCCACGTGATAATGGCGATGCGGTACAACCCCATCGAAATGGCGCGGCGTTTGCGCCCGAAATTCCACGCCAGCTTCTCTTGAGTCTGGATCATGTCCTTGAGCGAAGCGTCGGTGACGGCCTTGCCCGTCGCGACGAATCCCGCAAGGTAGGGGCGTACTTTTTTGACGGATTCTTCGACTTTCACCGTCCATTTTGATTCTTTTGACTTTTGGGCATTGCCCGGCGTTGAAAAGAACGGATATTCCGGGCGTTTCCCCTTTCCGTAATAGACGCGGACCTGGCGGGCGCAACCGGCTGTTCCCCAGAGATCGGGTCTGTTCGTATCATTTAATTCTATTTTAAGCGTACGTTCTTCCGCGCTCAGGCTTTTGTCGCTGTCTTCATCCAGTTCCGCTTTCGCGCATGTAAGGGCTTCCTCGAATTCAGCGCGGTTGTTCCATCTGCGTCCTGCCAGAGAGCAGAAAAGTTCTTCGTTTACTTCGATTTTTGGCATGGAGTTGTTTCCTTAGTGTTCCTTTGATTCAGATTTGGTACCAAATACTATAAAAAAGGCTGAATTTTATCAAGATGGAGCGGGACGCTTGCGGCGTGGAGATTGGAACGATCTGAGTGAAGCGGGAGTTTTTTTGCTGTCGATCTCCGGTTTCTAAATTTCAGCAAAAAACAGTGAGAAACGCTTGCTTTATCTGAATTTTGTGATAGAATATATAATGGAGTTATATTATGTCTGTTTCCAGAGAGAATGAAAACGAATTAATCGTTCAAATTTTAGCGTATCTTGATGAGACTCATTTGAAAGAAAGCGAACATATAAAAAGTGAGCTTGAGTGGCTCGAAACATTGGAAAAAGTCACGCTTCATCACCCCGAAATAAGAGATGATTGGGAAAGCGACAAATCGTTTGACACGCTTAACAGGATTCTTGCGTCCAATACGCTTCGCATACCGCCGAGAGTGATGAATCTCCGTAACTATTTAATCACCAAACTGCATATTTTTTCAACTCTTTCCGCGATAGTAAAGGATATTTCCGCGTTTAGCGTCCCGCTTCGGGCAAGCATGTTGACCATTACGTCTTTTTTTACAATGGAAAAAGTGTGCTCCTCCTGTCTGCGGGACAATTTTATTTCCAAAGAGGCGAAAAACCGTTTGGCTGACGAACTTGTTTCCTTATGGGACAATGGCCTGAATATAAAAAAAGCCTGTTTTTTCGGCTATTTGGAACAGCTTTGGGTGGCGAGAGACAAAACGCCGCCCACCTACGGCACTATGGATGGCAACAGCGAGTTGATCCGTTTGTCAATGGAAATGCCGAAAGAATGGGACGACTTCCTGAAAGCGCAGGGAGATGATAAAGAAACGATAAACGCGTTGCTGGAATTTGTATTTGGGCTTTCTTACGAGGATATTGTCAGAGAACGGAATCGTCTGTCCCGCGCCAAGATGCAGTCTGTAAACGAGGCTGAGTTAAAGAAAGTCTTTGGGGCCATAGAGTTCGCATACACTAGCATAAAAAGCGCCGATCCGGGCAGATTTTACGATTTTTTCATTGAGCGGTACGAAAAGGCGCTGTTCCGCAGGCGCATTTTCTTGGGGGAAGCCAACGAAGCTCCTAAAAGGACCATAGAGGAAATCTATCTGGAACACCTCGTCTCAAAAGTTTAGCGTGTTTTTATTCCTGCCGATAATTATAAAATATGGATAACGCCCTTGTCGCGCTTTTTGGTGGAAACCTGCAAAAGACGGCTTTTCAACCTCTCTTCTCCGGAAAAAGCGCCTTTGATCTGGCTGTGGAAAAAAGCGGCGTTTTCCCGCATGTTGGAAAAACGCTTCTTTTGACAAACGAGAGATGGAGCGGCGGCTCATGTATTGAAGAATTTGAAACAAGCGAAAAGATCGCGGTGGTTGCAAAAGACTACTGGACAAAAAAAGCTCTCTTGGAGACGCTTGCCCGTATGTGCGCGGGTTTTGGAATGGTCTACTTTGTATGGGCGGACACGCCTTTTCTTGACGGGGAGCTTGCCGGCGCTCTTGCGAAACGCCATACGCGGTACCGCGCGGATTACACTTTTGCGGACGGCTACCCTGCGGGGCTTGCGCCTGAGTTGCTTTCGCCGGAATGTATACGCAGACTTGTGGACATCGCTGGCGACGATGGCGCGGTTGAACGGGACGCGATTTTTTCAGTGTTGCAAAAAGATATCAACGCTTTTGACATTGAAACGGAGATAGCGCCGTTCGATCTGCGCTCGCGGCGTTTGACGTTCGCCGCTGACTCTAAACGCAACCTCCTGTTGTTGCAACGGCTCTTTGACGCGGGCTTTTCCGATGCTCTGGATTCGGAGAAATTCGTTGAGGAAAAACCGGAGATTTTCAGGACGCTTCCGGCCTTTTTTCCGATTCAGGTCGCGCTTCCCTGCCCCCAAGCGTGCAAATTTTGTCCATATCCACGGCGTGGGACGCCGGCGCGTGGAGACGAACAGGATTTTATGCCCTGTGGCGTTTTTGAGCGCCTTTTAGACAAGATACTCAATTTTTCCGGCGACGCGGTTATCGATCTTTCATTGTGGGGAGAATTGAGCCTTCATCCAAAAAAGGCGGACTTGATTAACGCGGCGCTTGAAAGACCGGCGCTGTCCCTCATCATTGAGACATCGGGCGTGGGATGGAATAAGGCTGAATTGGAAGCGTTGGCGGAGGCGGAGAAAGCCGCGCGCATCGCAAAAAGCGGCGTACGGGCAAACAATCTGCCGCCGCTTTCGTGGATCGTGTCGCTTGACGCCTATGACGCAGCGCGGTACAGGGAAGTTCGCGGCGCGGGCTACGCCGAAGCTGTTGAAACCGTCAGGACGCTTGCGAAATTGTTCCCCGGAAATGTGTACGCGCAGGCGGTGCGTACAAGCGGCGCCGAAGATGACATTGAACGGTTTTACCGTTTCTGGAAAGCCGAGGGTTTGCAGGTGATCATTCAGAAATACGATAACTTTTGCGGCGTGTTGCCTTCTTTGCGTGTGTCCGATCTGTCGCCTGTGGAAAGGCAGCCGTGCTGGCATCTTATGCGGGACATGCATATTCTGATTGATGGCGCCGTGCCACTGTGCAGAGAGACAATCTGCGCCGCAGATTGCGAGGGAGGCGCCGCGTCCGCGAGTACAGCCGCCGCATTGACAGGCGCCGTTTCAACGCTCGGAAACGCTTTTTCCGAGGATCTGGAAACGATTTGGCGGCGAGGAAACGGCGTGTACATGGATCACGCCGCTTGCAATTACATAGATATATGTACAGACTGCGATGAATATTACACCTACAATATATGATGACGCCTACTCCTCTTACACGGCGGTGGGAGGCATGGAGCGAGGAGGGTCCACGGGGCTTTCCGCAGTGTTGCTCAACCGGAGCGGGCATTATCCGCGCCGTACGCTTTTTCAGGAACTTGAAAAGATCGGATTCGATTTTATCATTTCCTTGGAAGGTCCCCATGAACGTTACGACATAGAAGAGTTGTCAAAACGTTTTCCGCATATCCGTTTTATTTTGCTGAAAGATGAAATTTCAATCGGGGAACAGATAAATCTTGCCGCTCTGGAAATTTCAAGCCCGCTCTTCTTCGTTTTATGGAACGATCTCCGTATTCTTCATTCAGGCGGAGCGTTCCGCATGGCCGAGCGCCTGCTTTTGAGCGCGGAAGAGCTTGCCCTGAGTCAGCAGTCCAGTCAATACAAACGGCTTTGCACGGTGCCGCTTATCCAAAATTCCCGGTTTGAGACCCTGCCCACCCTCATAGCGCCGGCTTTGTACGGCAATTCGGTGAAAACCCTGTCCTTCACGCCTGTTACGGAAGGGAAGCCTTCGCTGTACCCATTTGATTGGGTTGGCGTCTATGACAGGGAGCGCTTTCTTCGGATCGGCGGATTTGACGCGGCGCTCACCCGCTCCTATTGGCAACTTATGGATTTCGGGTTTCGCGCCCACCTGTGGGGCGAGGGGATCAACTCAACTCAACTCATCAGGATTTCGTATGACGGCGACATTCCGCCCGAAGACAGCACTGCGGAGCAATGCTACCGCAGATTCTACCTCAAGAACATAGCCCCTGTCTTTAGGGGGGACAGCGCGTACCTTCCGCTTCGCCGTTTCCCCGAATTTTTTAAACGTTCCAAAGGACGCCTTTTTGCGTTGTGGAAGGAGTTCATCTCCGCCCGCCAGTGGGTGAAGGCGAACAGCTTCCGCTTTAGAAACGACGCTCGTTCCATTACCGAAGTGTGGGACGACTTTAGCGAATTGAGTGAGCCAATAGAAGAATAGAAAGATTGATTGACGTTCCGCTTGCCGTATCCACGAAATTTCCTTATATTATTATATGGTCGGTTTCAAAACTGAAACTTTGGAACAGCCGCATATGAGATAGGAGGCGCGATGAATATTTTGCTTGATGACGAAGACGAGGAGCAAGAAAAGAAAGAGGCGAAATCTCAGGAATTTGAGCCGCTTGTGTCAAAGCTGCTCAAAACAAGGACAATACTTCTGTCCGGTGAGATAAACAAAGACCTTGCTGAAAAGACGATCAGGCAACTTTTGCTTTTGGAAGATATGGGCGGCGACCCTATATACATATTTATCGATTCGCCCGGCGGCGACGCGGATGCGGGCTACGCGATTTTCGATATGATCCGGTTTGTGAAACCGGATGTATGGACTGTCGGCATGGGGCTTGTCGCAAGCGCGGCCGCGATTATTCAGCTTGCAAGCCCGAAAGAGCGCCGCGTCGGACTGCCGAACAGCCATTATCTCATTCATCAGCCGCTTTCCGGCATTCAGGGTGTTGCGACCGACATTGAGATACATGCGCGGGAACTGGAGAAACTGCGTTCGAAGATCAACAGGCTCATAGCCAGCGAGACGGGTGTTGCCATGGAGAAGGTGGAAAAAGACACGGATCGGGATTATTGGATGAACGTGGAGGAAGCGGTTGAATATGGACTTATTTCAAGGATTGTCACGAAAAGGAGCGAGTTATAGTCATTTTGATCCTTTGAGACACTTGACAAGAGAAACTCTTTTTTTAAAATAAGATTATGTTAATTGCATTGGAGAATATTTGTAAAACATATCCCATGGGAGCGGTGACTGTAGACGCGCTTAAAGGAATCAGCCTCGACATAGAAAAAGGCTCGTTTATCGCTGTCGCCGGCGCGTCCGGATCGGGAAAAACAACGCTTATGAACATCATCGGGCTCATAGACAAGCCTACGAGCGGCGCTCTGTTGATAAACGACAAGGAAACCGGCCTCTTGAGCAGGGAAGAAATAGTCAGGATGAGACAGGAAACAATTGGCTTCATATTTCAGTCGTTCAACCTGTTGCCGGTGCTGGATGTTTTTGAAAATGTCGAGCTTCCTATGATCATCCGCAAGGACTCCGGTTCGAAAGCGGAGCGCCGCGAGCGGGTTGAATCGTTGGTGGAGGAAGTTGGGCTTGCCGACCGCATGCGCCACATGCCCGCCGAGCTTTCTGGCGGCGAGCAACAACGGGTCGCTATAGCCCGCGCCTTGGTCAACCGTCCGCAAATCATCATCGCGGATGAACCGACGGCTAACCTTGATTCGGAGAATGGACGGCGCGTGCTTGAACTCTTGCAGAAAGTTCAGAAAAACGAGGGGACGACGCTCATCATTTCCACGCACGATCCGGACATCTGGAAAATAGCGCAGACGATTGTTCATCTCCGCGACGGCGCTATAGTATCGGAGGAGCGGCATTGATATGGCAATTGATCCTGCGGAACGGTATCCGTAACAGGAAAAGCAACAGCGTCATCCTCCTCCTGATAGGCAGCATCGCTTTTCTTTTCTTTGTCGGCAACAGTCTCATTGGAAGGACAGTTCAAAGCATGAGAGATACGTTCATAAACGGCGTTACGGGCGATGTGGTGATAGAAAAATCAGGCGATGTCACCATGAACCTTTTTGGCGCGAATATGGCCGTTGTAAATGAATATTTTTCCATACCCGTACTGCCCGCCTATAACGCGCTTGTTGAAATCGTCGCCGCGGAGCCTCATGTCGCGAGCATGACCAGCCAAGTGTCCGGGCAAGCGCTTCTTGATTTTGGAAGCTACCGCGCGCCCGCGCTGTTGTGCGGCGTTGATCCTGACACCTATTTCCCCCTTTTCCCGTCCATAGAGCTTGTTGAAGGACGGTTTTTGCTGAATGGCGAGTTCGGCGCTATGATATCCAGAGAAAAAGCCTTGGCCATTGAGAGGGAGACCGGAAAATATCCGGGCGCGGGCGAAAAAATCCTGCTCACGTCAGCCGGAATTGCAGGCTTTAAGATACGGGAAGTCTCGGTGAGCGGCGTCTATCAATACAAAAACGCCGGACAATTTATGAATGAAATCGTTATAACGGACGCGCAGACCGCGCGCGTGCTTACCTCAATTCAGGTTGCGTCTTCAGACGCCGAAGCCGGAGAAGGAGCCGCGTCGCTTATGGCGTCTGGCATTGATGACCTTTTTGGAGGGGATTCGGTTGATTTTCTGGAACCAGACGAGGAGATGTCTCCAGACGCGGTTTCTTCATTTTTAAGCGAGGCCAGAGAAAAGGCGCCGGCGCGGGACGTTGGCGGGGAGTGGAATTTCATCATTGTACGCTTAAACAAGGGGCTTTTTTCATCCACTGATTCTTTCATAAACGATTTGAACAAAAAACTCTCCCCTTATGGAGTTGTGGCTGTGAATTGGCAAATTGCGGCGGGAGAATCGGCTGTCATGCTGATCATTTTGCAAACCCTCTTTAACAGCGGCATAAGCCTGGTCAGCATTGTAGGCGTTATAGCCGTCATCAACATCCTGTTGATTTCGGTTTTCAAGCGCAAGCGCGAAATAGGAACGCTCAGATCAATAGGAGCCGCAGACCGGTTCATCCGGAGGCTTTTTTGGGGAGAGAACCTTGCTTTGTCCTGTGTATCGGGACTTGCCGGCGTACTTGCCGGGACGCTTTTCTTCCAATGGATCAATTCTATGCGAATAGCGATTCCGAACGCGTTGCTGGTGTCTCTGTTGGGAGGAGATGTTTTGAATATAGAATTTTTCCCGCAGAGCGCTGTCGCGGCTTTGGCGCTTGCCGTGATTTTGAGTTTTGGGGCTTCAATCTACCCGGTTGAAGAAGCGACGCGCATAGAGCCTGCCGCCGCGCTCAGGGATTTGAGGGCGTGAGATGAAAGTGATAAAACTGCTTTCGCTTGCTGTCCGATACCTTTTCCGGTACAAACGCAGGTATTTTTTTCTGTTTCTTGCCCTCGCCATTGGGTTTGCGGTTATCACCACGATTACGGCGGTGAAAGAGGGCATGACCGCGATGCTATACCGGACGGCTCAATCCCATTACGCAGGCGATCTGATTGCGCTGGGCTGGGATCATGACGGTGTAGGAAGCACGTTCCGTCTTGGACAAGGGGAAATAGACGCGATCCTCGCTGTCGCGGAGCAAAATAACTTCAATCCGGATCGTGTTGTGATGCGCACCCAATTTATGAGCGACGCCGCGCTCTATTTCAATGGGAACATGGCGCGACTCAAATATGTAAACGGTGTTGATTGGGATGTTGAAGCGGATATGTTCAACAGTTTCAATTATGAAGCGAAGCCTGAAAAACCCCTGGAAGGCGATGAGGAGATTCTGATTTCTTCCCCCATCGCCCATTATTTGGGTGTTAGGCAAGGCGACAGCCTCATTCTTGAGGTCAGAAACTATCTGGGGCAGAGAAACACGGGCAATTTCATTGTCGCCGGCATTATTGAGGACAAAACCATTTTTGGCTACTTTAAGAGCTACATCTCACGAGCCGCGTTGAACGACCTGGTGGGGTTTAACGAGGGAGAATGTTCAAGCGTTGGTTTTTTCTTTGATGACAAGAACGCCGATATTGACTGGAACAAGACGTTGCTTCAATGGGGGCTTGCGGAGAACGATGTGAATACCGCCGCCATGTTGCAAAACCGCTCTGATTTTGAAGCGGAGCAACGCGCGGAGTGGAGCGGCATTAAAGTTTTTATACTGACACTTGAGGTTTACCTGTCCGATGTTGACGATTTGTTAAAAGCGATGGATGCCCTTTCGTATCTGCTGTTTGTCATGATGCTTATTATTGTGTTTGTCAGCGCCCTGGTGACCTATAAGCTAATCTTGTACGAACGCTCGCAGGAATTGGGTACTATGCGCGCGCTTGGTTTCCAGGAGAGAGATATAACATGGATGTTGGTCATAGAAGCCGCGTGCCTGGCGCTGATTTCCGTTGCGGCGGGATTCTTATTCTCCATCGTTTTGGTGAACATTCTTTCCGTGTTGCCGTTTTCGGACATCGCGGGCTTTGAAATGTTTATGAAAGATGGGAAACTTTTTGCG
>JAIRTS010000218.1 GCA_031254795.1 Treponema sp. | reverse complement strand
TTAATGAAATACAACTTTATGGGCGATACAAGAATCGAACTTGTGACCTTCGGCGTGTCATACCGACGCTCTAACCAACTGAGCTAACCGCCCTTATGAATATAAAAATAATGCTACTTTTTTAATTAAATGTCAACCCCGAG
Organism: Treponema sp.; assembly: GCA_031254795.1. Classification (GTDB taxonomy): domain Bacteria; phylum Spirochaetota; class Spirochaetia; order Treponematales; family Breznakiellaceae; genus JAIRKH01. The sequence continues at coordinate 6,453 of JAIRTS010000218.1, read as the reverse complement.
GGGCTGACATTTAATCAGGTGCGCTCGCGAATGACAACATTAATTTCGATCTTCCCCTTTGTTCCATCCACGCCTAGCTCCATGGGAACGATCAACGCTTCAACATCAAGGTTGTTTGAGATTTCCATGTTTTCACCGGTAAAGAGGGCAGGTGGTGTAAGATCAAACTTGAATCCCAAATCGTGGAGCTTGGTAACGGCTTGCGCGGTAATCATATTGGCAAGCTCAGTAATAGTAGCTTTAACCATCTCATCAATAGTGAGAAACTCTTCGCCATTCATACAGCCCGCGACAAACAAAGCCGTTGTTTTAGACATGTCAAACAACACACGCCCTTCTACATCGCCTGCCAAGCCTACCAAAGCCGCGACACCCATAATGGACATATTTGATGATTTCAGGTACAGATCCCCGCGCTTAACATCTACAACCTCTCCTCCCATCGCATTGAGAACATCTTTAAGAACGCTAAAGGCTGCTTCGACAAAAGGATTAATATATTCAACTCTCATACAAACTCCTATTTACAAGCGCCGCCGCCGGCTGCAGAGCCGCTTGCATTTATCAAACATTAACGCAACGCGCTAACAAATATCCCTCCACTTCGCTCCCTATCCGTTATATATAAACACGGAAAGAGGAGGCTCGCCAATGGAACGCCAATTAGCATCAGCTATAACTTCATTTTTACCTACTATGAGAGCCCCGGTCTTTTTGAGTTTTTCGCCGAAAGAGGCAAGTTGCTTGCTTTGCTCCGCTACAGGCAGGTACGATAAAAGATCCCGCATCAATATAATATCCAAATCCGGCAACTGCGCCTCATTTAAAATATCATGGTATTCAAATACAACCGCATCTTTAATCACCGGCTTGAAAACATATCCGCCCTTTCCATTTAACATAAATGCGCGGCAGTATTCCGGCACTTCGTTTAAGTCAAAACTCATATTTGGAGCGTTTGATATCGCTAAAATATCATTGTCACTCGCCCAAATCTTGATATGCGCGTCAGGATACCGGGCTTTAAGCAAGCAAGCGAATGAATACGTTTCATGTCCCTTGCCGCATCCGGGGTTCCACACCTGAATATTGCTTGACGGCATATCGGGCAAAATTTTCTGAACCATGCCGGCGTATTCATCGTCCCAAAACTGCCCTGTATAGGGAGATGGAAAGTCCGCCAGAAATTCTTCCGCGTCGGAAGCGTTTCTAAGCTGAACATCCGCCTCCCGATGAGTCGCGCTCCAATCAATGAACCTCTTATGCACCCATGCGTCATTTATACCACTTGCGTAAAAATGTTTCAAGGCCGCGAGGCTTTCTTTAATAAACCCAAGCGCGGTGTCCGCCGCAGCCACCTTTTGTTCAGGCGTCTGCGTTGTGGCGGAGGGCGGAGGCACAAAATTCCCGGTCGTATTTTCCTGTATGGACATCCGTCCCTTTTGCTTGTCATCCTCATGCTGGCTGAAAATTCGGATGACATCAAGAATAACATAGAGGTTTCCGCTCTTTTCCACAACGCCGCTGATATACTTGATATTAATATCCCCGAATATGGGATGAGGCGGCTGCACAGACGATGAGTTGATGCCAATCACCCTATCGATTTTATCAACAACCGTTCCATATACCCTGTCTTCAATACGAAGGATAAGCATGTTTTCAAGCCCATCCGCTTTTTTCTCCTGCGGCAGGTGGAAAAACGACCGCAAATCTATAATCGGAATAATATCGCCCCGAAGGTTGTACACGCCTTTGACAAAGGAAGCCGCGTTCGGCACATAGGTAAATTTATCGGCCTTTGCGATTTCCTTGACGTTCATAATGTCAACCCCATAATCTTTTCCGCCAAGAGAAAAAGTTATGATCTTAAAATCCACCATTTCAGCCCGCTCTTTTTGAATCTGCAGGTCGGCGTTTACTTCCGCTAAATCTTTGATTTCTGCTGCCATAGCACCCTCTTTTCCTTACCTCATTGAGGCTTCACGTATTTGCCGCTGTTCCAATTCCTTGCGCAATCCAAGCTCCAGAAGCTGACTGACATCAATGATGAGAGAAACGGAACCGTCTCCCAAAATAGATGCGCCCGCAATGCCGGGTGAATTGGTAAATTGATCGCGCAAAGGCTTGATGACCACGTCTTCCTCACCGATGAGGCTGTCCACCATAAAGCCCATTTTCTTTTCCGCGGTGCCAACAATGACGATGAAGTTGTACTCTTGTTTTTCCTCGGTTTTAATGCCGAATAACCGATTCAAACGGAGCAATGACACCACATCGTTACGGATATTGAACACCTCATAGTTGTCGATCATCTTGACGTCTTCCGGTTTTATACGCAGACTTTCGATGACGCTGGCAATGGGAATGGAATAGATTTCCGTGCCGACGCGCACTAAAAGCCCCTGAATAATAGCCAGTGTAAGCGGCAGTTTGATGATGAACTTGGTGCCTTTGCCGGGTTCGGAACTGACCGTCACGCTGCCGTTGAGTTTTTCAATGGAGCGGCGCACTACGTCAAGCCCTACACCACGCCCCGATATGGCGGTGATGGATTTCGCCGTAGAGAATCCGGGTTCAAAGATCAGGTTGAAGGCTTCCACATCGGTCAGCATCTTGTTCGGATTGATAAGCCCTTTCTCTATGGCTTTCGCCTTAACCCCTTCAACGTCAATGCCTTTTCCATCATCGGCAATCTCAATAACAATCATGTTGCCTTCGTTGGTCGCCTTGAGACGCACCATGCCTTCTTCAGGTTTGCCCGCCGCTATGCGTTCCACAGGCGCTTCAATGCCATGATCTATAGAGTTGCGCACCGAGTGCATGATCGGGTCGAGGAGGTCCTCAACAACAGACTTGTCAAGCTCGGTCTCTTCGCCTTCAATAACCAAGTTTATCTTTTTGTTGAGAGATTTGGAAAGGTCGCGCACAAGACGCGGGAATCGGCTGAATATCTGGCTGATGGGAACCATGCGGATGCGCATGACGCCTTCCTGCAATTCGCCGGTGATACGCCCAAGGTTTTGAGATGTCGAGCGAAATTTGGCGATGTTGGTCTTGACCGAGGTTTCAAAACTGTCAAACAAAGTGAAGGTGTCGCCGTATTCTTCGTTGATTTCTTTGCGAATATCTTTAACCGTTTTTCCGCCTTCTTGTATGCTTTCAAGATAACCAGGCAACCTGTCAAAAAGGCTCTTGATCTTGTCACGATACGTGCTTTCCAAAACATGCAATTCCGTGAGGAGTTCATTGAACTGATTGTTGATCTGGTTGAATGTCGCCTTCGTGATGACCGTTTCGGAAACGAGGTTGAGCAGATCGTCAATACGCTTGGAATCCACCCTGAGTATGGAGCCAGCTTCTTTGCCGGCTTTCTTCGCGTCCGCAGCCGCGGCTGATGATTGGGCGGGCGCCGCAGGAACAGGCGCCGCTTTTTTGCTCTGAGTCGCCGCCGCAACAGGTCGGGTTGCCGCTGCGGAAACGCTGGCAACCGGTTGAGGCTCAGCCGACGCGGGAGCGGACGCTGCAGGTTGAGACGCGAAATCCAGCGACTCCGACAATGCGACGCGGTCGTTGATATTGGTGACTTTGGCGTCAAGCGTTACATCGGGAAGAATGACATAACGTCTCAGATCTTCAGGTTTTTTATCGGTTGAGACATAATAATCAACAATCGGAAAAAAATTGTCTTCATAAAGGGCCTCAAAATCAGGAACGGTTTTAAGAATGGTTCCATAACTTTTGAGGACCGCGTATATCTGGATTCCACCCACGGTGTTCATCAAGCTCTTTTCGTCAAATCTAACGGATACACGGAAAATCGGAACATTCTCCTCCGCAGATCCTTTGATTTCGTTAAGATCATCTTCTGTGAGAACGAAAGGTTTCAACCTCTCAGTCGCAGGAACCTCCACCGGTACCTGCGGCGTGACAGCGCGAACCGGAGGAGGCGCCACAACTGGCTTAGACGCCAAATTTCTTTTTTTACCGCCGGGTATCAGAGACTCAAGTTTTCCTTCTATAGCCGAAGTGTCTTCCCGATATACGGAACCGTTCATCCGTTGTTCAAGCATCGCCTTGATAACATCAATAGCAACAAGGAGCGTGTCGACAACTTCTTCCTTGACCTGAAGCCGATCTGACCGGATGGCGTCCAGCACATCCTCAACCATATGGGTAAAGTGCGAAAGCTCCATAAACTCAACAGTTGCGGAACCGCCCTTCAGCGTATGAGCGGCGCGAAAAATTTCGTCAACCGCATCTTTGTTGGCGCCTTCGTTTTCGATGATTAGAATATTTTGTTCTAATGTATCGACCTGCATTTGAGCTTCACTAAAGAAGTCTTTGAGAAGTTCTTCATTATTGGGGTCAAGATAATCACTCATATCACTATTCTTATATAGAATTCAAAGAACGTCAAGAGGGGGAAATGAGATTTTTCATTGATTAAATAAAATTTCTCCCTCCGGCATCCTGACAGACGAGCAAGCCAACTGTATCTTTTGATTTGGCTCAAGTTCCGAACGTATGAGCGCCTGCGTTTCTACGCCTAAATCGGGGATTAAGACGACCGATTTGTCGCCTTTCTTCTCCACCATTATCCCTTCCCAGACCGACTTCTTTTTATCAGAAAGATACGCCGCGGTCCAATGGGCGCGGGAAGCCCGTTCCGCGTGAACCACGGCAAGCGCGGCGGCCTCTGACGCCGCGAGCCTTACCAAAACATCTTCTTCGGAGATCGGCTTCTCTTCCCGTAAAACCGAACGGATTTGCTGGTGCGCCAAAAGATCGGTGTAGCGGCGCAAGGGACTGGTAACCTGCGTATACACGGCAAGTCCAAGTCCGAAATGATCAGCGGGCTTTGTGGAAAGGACGCGGGGGCGCATGCAACGGCGGAGTTGGTAGGATCCCGCAAGCCCCGGCAACGGATTTTTCGGAAGATCGCTCATGTCTTGACTCACAAAGGGAAAGGGGATTTTGCGTTGCAAAGCCCATCGAGCGGCAGATTCGCCTGCGATCAGCATACACTCCTGCACCATGGACGCCGCGCGCGAGAATTTAACTGGTTCTATGAAAATTTTTCTTTCGCAAACTGAGATGTGAACTTCAGGAAGGTCTATGGAAACCGCGCCGGCCTGTTGCCTTCGCTTAAAGTTGGCCTCCGCAAAGCTGAACAACGGCGCGAATTCAGATGAAGCGGACTTTTCATCGGCTTCTTCATATGTCAAGCGGATGACTTTCACCCATGAAGGAAAAATTTCGGTCTCCGCAACAGAAAAATCGCTGTTCAACGTCATTTTGAAGGTGAGCGCGGGCGAAATTTCAGACGCGGATGCGTCCGCGCTGGCGCTGGCGCGACAGCCCAGGGCGAAGAGAGAAACGCCTTCATCGCTGATCATGCGGCTTGCGCCTTCCGGAAGATAGAGAGTGGCGCCCCGCCCGCGCGCTTCCCTGTCTGCGGGACCGTCCGGCGCGACTGACGCGGCGGGATCCGCGATATGTACAAAGAGGGCATTTCCCTCTATGGCTATGGCGTCATCCGGATCGGTTGACCATGCGTTGTCGATGGCGAAACTTGAGAAGCCGGTGAGATCGACGCGATCTTCGTCTGGAGGAGGCGGAACCGGCGTCTTTGCGGAGGCAAGAGAGCAACCGTACCGCTGGGGGTGCGGGTTTACAAATATGGGCCACGCCCCTGAATCAAGGAGGAGTTTATGGGCTTCTTCCGGCGTTTCCGGCTTGCCCATATCTTTTAAGGTGCGGCTCTTGCCGGTTTGCCCATAGGCAAGGGCTTCAACATCTTGCAAAAATTTTTTGTCGTCAGGGAACACGAGGGTTTTCGTTCTGAAACGCGCAAGGAACGCGTCACGTTCAACTCGCCCCTTTTGTCTCTCGCCACGTTTTTTTTCTTCCGATTCAACTTCCTCGGGCGCACGTGTTTTGATCTCCGAGGCGGTTCCTGAGAAGTAAACGCCGTCAAGCAGTTCGGTGTACAAGGCGAAAGCGGTTTTAGGCGTATATTCGCCGTATATGAGTTCCGCCAGTTCACTGAAAGCGGTTTTTTCTCCTTCCAAGAGTTCCCACACGCCACGCACATCGCCCTTTGGCAATTCGGCGAGATCGGACAACGCGCAGGGTCCCGGATGGATAAGTTCTATGTCTTTTTCGCGCACTTTGAGTTTGTCCCCACCCGCAATGGATATGCTTATTTTTTCAGCGATTTCCATCGCCACAGCGGGTTTGTTCTTGTAGATGACGAGGCTTTTTTCTTTTATAGACACCGGAATCATAAACAGACGTTTTCCTTTACGGCCGCTCTGGAGAAGCGGCGGGGCGGTTCATTTCACGCGCTTTTTCTCCATTTTCTTGAACGCCTCGGCGAACGGGTTGTACATGGAGCCATCGTCATTCGGGTCGAAGCGGGACGGGCGCGGTTGCCCGGATTTTGTCGGC
>JAIRTS010000189.1 GCA_031254795.1 Treponema sp. | reverse complement strand
AACATTTTTCAAAATTTGATAAAAACATACATGCTAAAAAAACCGCTTGTTTTAAGCGCTGACATAGGCACATCATCCCTCAAGGCCGCGCTTATTGATAGCGACGGGTCTCTTGCGGCATTTGCGCGCAAGGCGTATTCAATACGCCCGGCATATTCGGCGTATCCAGCGTGGGCAGGCGCCGCCCTGACCACAGTCTGGGAGAACGCGCTTGAGGAGGCGATCTCCGTCTTGTTCGCCGAATATGCAGCGCTGACCGGATTGAACGCTGCGGATCGCCTTGAGGCGATTTGCATTTCCGCAAACGGCCCCACGCTCGTACCATATACCATTGATGGAAAAAGCCTCCCTCCCCTACTCTGGTGCGACGGTCGCGTGGCTGGAGCGGCTTCCGGTGAAAGCGTGGAAGCGAAATCCCTTTTTCTCCCTCACGTGGCGTGGCTCGCCCAAAACGAACCGGCGCTGTATGAAAAAACAAAGTACTTCATCTCCGCCCAGGAATGGGTCTCCTTTGCGCTAGGAGCGGAACCAACGACCGCGCTCCCCAATAGCCTGTACGAAGCGTACTACTGGGACAAAAGCCAGTGCGCGTCTTTCGGACTGGATATGGCGAAATTCCCCCCTTTTGTGGAAATGGGCCGCGTCATCGGCGGCGTCTCTGAAAAAGCGGCGCAACGATTCAGCCTCAAGCCGCATACCCGCATCATCGCGGGCGCTCCAGACTTTATCGCCGCGCTCATCGGGACGGGCGTCGTGGAACAGGGCCTTGTCTGCGACCGCGCCGGAACTTCTGAGGGCATAAACCTCTGCGCGTCTCTTCCCGAAACCAGCGAGGCGCCGACTTTCGACGGCTTGCGCAACCTTCCCCACATACACGAAGGCAGGCGCAATCTGGGATGCGTCATCCCACAATCCGGAAGTCTGTTCGATCAATACCGCATGGAGAGCGATCAGTGGCACTGCAATTATGACGAACTCCTGCGATCCACCATACAGGAAAAAGGCAGGGGATACGCGACGCTCGCGACAATGGCGCTTCAGGTGAAAAACGCGCTGGGGACGTTTCAGAAAAATGGCTTCACCATTACCGAGATGCGCGTGTCGGGCGGACAGGCGAAAAGCAAGTTGTGGAACCAGCTCAAGGCCGATCTCACAGGCTGCGTCCTTATCATCCCGAAAATCGCGGATGGCGAGCTTGCGGGAAACTCCTGCCTCGCCGCCGTAGCGCTTGGAAGGGCGAAAAATATTGGTGAGGCCGCGGCGCGGTTGTTCCGTGAAAAAGAACGCTATGAGCCGCGCGCGGTTTTAAGCGATAATTTAGATAAATTTTTCTGAAAAAGCGCGAAAGCCTAGTTGACATAGACCGAATATCTCCATTATCTTTTCTTTATACATTAATTATGATATACATGGAGACTTATATGAATACCATATTGGATTCATCCTGCTTTGAGGATTTGGATGAGGAGCTTACGCTCATTCCTATCGCAAACGGAGACACCGAAAAGAGCTACGGTGATCAAGAACCATATTTCATCTTTGGCAGAGACGATGACGAAGACTTTGACGACGAAGACTTTGACGACGATGGCTTTGATGATGACGAAGACTTCGATGATGACGAAGATTTTGACGATGACGAAGACTTCGAAGGCTTTAGCATTGATGATGATTTCGACAGCGGCTTTGATGACGAATAGGGTGTAATTAGAGTCTGTCCATAATGTAGACACATTATAGACAGACTTCCTCGAAAACTGCATTTTCACAGCCCTTATGCGAGAAAATGCATCGGGCTAAAGTCTGCGGTCTGTCCGCAAAGTAACCGACACATGGGCAGACAACCGAGACTGTTCCAAAACGCGCCTCAAGGCGTCAGTTTTGGAACAGTCTCAACCTTAAAATTTGCATTTTCACAGCCTTTAGGAGAGAAAACGCAGGGACTGTCTTCAAAGCGACCAGCTTTGGGGACAGTCCCTTAAACTGGTCGCGGATTGCCAACAATGCGTGGGCCGCCGGTTATGCGTAAAAATTACAATGGCATCGCTTCCGCCTGTGACCAGAGCCGTTCCAATTCATAAAAAGAACGGGCTTTTTCCGTCATAAGGTGAACAACTATAGATCCCAAATCAACGAGTTTCCATTCCTCGCCAAGAGCGGAAGGGGTGGCCGAAACGCGTATTATTTCTATGTCTCTGTCGCGGCAGAATTCTTTTATCTGCCGTTCCAGTCCCTGCATGTGTACGTTGCTCGTCACGCCGGCAATGACAAAAAAATCCGTCCACGCATTGAGTCCGCGAAGATCGAGCGCAACCACTTCACGCCCATTGTGTTCGACAAGCAGGCGCGATAGATCGGCGGTCGCCGCGCTGTAATTGACGCGATCAAAGCCGCCGGCTTGTGGATGTACGGCACTATCCGCTACGGCGTTATCCGCCGGCAACATATCGTCCATTGAAATCCCTCCCGATAATAAGAATGAAATCAGATTTATATTGCGTCATATTGTCGATGTCTTCCGCGCCATCCGCTTCAAAATCGACTGTTCTAACCTGAATGGCGGAGCATCGTATAATGGATCCCAAATTTTGCGCCGCAACCTGATAGCCCAACAGATCAATAATAAGCGTGTTGTCATACGCAATGTCCGTATTGCCGATGGAAACGACATCATAGCCAAAGCCTCTCAGCAATTCCGCGGTTCTGCCCGCAAGCCCATTTGTCGTGGTGCCATTAAGCACCTCAATGGTATACACCCTGTCGCTAAATTGACCTTCAATTGGACTGGTTAAACTTACAAGCGTTCGGCGGATCACTTCCTTGATGAGGTTTCCGTTGTAAGACGGCAAAAGCAGGGTTTGCCCGGACACTTCACGTATGGTTCCCGCGACGGATTGTATGCTCACCCTATCCATGTTGATATTGGAGTACTCGTCAAAAAGCCGTTCACGCTCACGCTCGCTCATGGTCGCCTTCATAAGCCTGTGGTATACCTTGGCGACTGACTTTTGTTTCAGCGCCCTGTTCTGTTCCCCAAGACGCTTTATAAATGCGTAGAAAAACCGCTGTCTCCTTAAATTCGTCGCGTCATCGTCCTCATGGGGCAACTTATAGGTAAGGTAGGAACAACTTTTCTTCCCATCCAATCTGCACAAGCCCGAAGCGAAGAGAACCGGCGGCGTACTGTCATACATCTCCACCGGAGTCGGAATGAAGAGTTCCACGCCTTCCAGCAGATCAACCATTTTTTCAAGCGTATTGAGATCGTACACGATTAAATAATCAATTTCATCGCCAATAAAAGAGGCTATTTCGTTTTTATAAACGTCTATGTTTTCAGGATCGTAGATCGAATCGATGCGGTCAACCCGGTTAATGCCCCTCAGTATCAAGCCGACCTGACCGGGAATGTTAAAGACCGCCGCCCGCTTGGTCGCGGGATAGTACATCAGAAGAAAGGCGCAGAGAGGCTTGATCACTCCGTCTTGAGGTTCTCCTTCAAAAATAAAAAGCGTGTTTATGACCTGATCGGACTCAAGCGCTTCCTGAATGGGGTCGTAATTGACAAGCAACGCGCCCGCGACGATTCCGCCGGCTGTCAACAGCACGATAAGCGACAAAAAAAACGCGCTTGCGTCGCGCCTGGACGCGCGACGCAACTTGATGCGGCGCCGCTTCACCGTTTTGATTTCCTGCTCATTGAAGCGAGCAAACGGAGCGTTCCTTCAGAAATATCCTGTTCTTTTGCCATAAGGAAGGTGACGGTCTCCTCCAACACCACGGCGAACAACTCGTCAAGACTCGTCAAAGGGCGGGCGCATAGCTCTCGAAGGGAAGGCTTCACCTCTGGTCGGGAAACCTCAATTTTATCAGCCATAAAGACGATCTTCGCAAGCGGCCCCATATTTTCCTTGCCCGTAGTATGACAGCGCACGGCCTCTAGAATAGCTTCATCCTGAATGTGGTAGCGTTCTTTAAGAGCCGCCGCGCCGGCTCTTGCATGGAGCAACGAAGGTTTCTTCCGTTCCATTTTTGTCAGCTCTTCTCCATCTTTTCGCGCAAGCCTAAAAAGCTCTTCCTCTGGAAACGATTTGCAGATGTCGTGGACAATGCCGGCGAGGTAGCCTTTCAAGGGATCAAGTCCGTAACGGCCGCATAAGTCGTAACAGAGAAGCGCCGTATTGCGGGAATGGAGGAAGCGGGACTGGCTTACCAGCTTCCGCGTCTCGTTCTCCATGTATACTATTTGTGAGAAAGGTGCTTCCACGCGCGCGGAAGCGCCTTTTTTCGCGGGTTCCGCAATTTCCGGTTCTTCTAAACCGCCGGAAAGCGGCCTGTAAAGCCGCCTGTCTTCAATGATGATCCGCGCTCCGGCAGGCGTGAGGTACCGCCAGTTTTTGTCCCGCGCTATGCGATCCCTCACACTTGAAGAGGATATGTCCATAATTTCATTGTCAAGCGTCGTGTGGGGAAAAGAAAAAACGGGCGCGTCCATTCCTTCCTTGTACATCCGTCTGGCAATAATGACATCCGCCTTTTCGAGAATCTCATCCGGCTTGTACCACTGCGTAAAATCGCGGGCAAGATCGTCGCCAATGACAAGACCGAGTTTCCCGTCAGGGCAATAACGCCGGATAATGTCAACCACCGTGCTGATGGTGTAAGAAACGCCCTTGCGCCGCAACTCGCAATCGTCGACCGTAAGACGCGGGTCGCCGGCAATTGACGAGACAAGCATGTCGAGTCTGTCATGGGGGTTTCCCACGTCCGCGTTCGGCTTAAACGGCGAAATAAACGCCGGAACAAAGATCACGCGGTCGTAATGAAGTGTTGAAATCACCGCGTCGGCAAGAGCGAGGTGTCCTATGTGAACAGGGTTAAAACTGCCGCCGAGAATTGCGAGTCTCATGACTGCCGCTCCGCGCTCTCCTCGCGGGTTCTTTCAAAATCCTCCGCTTCGTTTGCCAGTTTCATGACAAAAGCCGTAAAACCCGCAAGTCCTTCGCCTGAAAACACCGAAAGGCCGAACACAGTTTCGTGGGGGTATTTTTCCTCGAGTTTTCGCAAGCGCTCCGCGGTGTTTTCAACATCCAACTTGGATCCCGCTATCACGCGGGGCTTTTTCACGAGTTCCGGGGAGAAACGCTCAAGCTCTCTGTAAAGGGCGTCGAACGCGACAAGGTAATTGTCATCGGAAAGGTCGATAAGGAAGATGAGCGCCAGCGTACGGGAAATATGTTTGAGGAACCGTAGTCCGAGTCCCAGTCCCTCCGACGCGCCTTCAATGATGCCGGGAATATCGGCTAAAATGATGTCGTGGTCGTCAATCCTCAGTACGCCAAGGTTGGGGATTTTGGTGGTGAACGGATACGGCGCTATTTTAGGGCGGGCGTTGGTGAATTTGTCCAGCAACGAGGACTTGCCGGCATTGGGAAAACCAACGAAACCGATGTCAGCCATAAGCTGCAACTCAACGCAAATCCGCCGCTGTTCCCCGCTCTTGCCGGGCAAGGCTTTGCGGGGCGCCTGAGTCACCGAAGATTTAAAGTGGAGATTCCCCCACCCGCCGTTGCCGCCCTTCAGAAACAAAAAATCGCTTTCATCTTTGCCAAAATCGTGAATCAACTCGCCGGAATCGGCGTCTTTCAGCACGGCGCCAGGCGGCACCGGCACCACGACATTCTCGCCGTTCCTGCCGTATTTGCCGCTTCCTTCGCCATCCCTGCCGTTTTCCGCCTTAAAATGCCGCTTATGCCGCAAGTGCGCAAGGGTGCGGAGATTGCGCCGGACGACAAAGAGGACATCCCCTCCCCTACCGCCATCGCCACCGGACGGGCCTCCTTTTGGCACATATTTCTCACGACGAAACGCTACACAACCATTGCCGCCCGCGCCTGAGGAGACTTCAATCAACGCTTCATCCGCGAATTTTTCCACGTCTCAGTTGACTATGCAAGACAAACGCTAGTTTTGCACTACGTTAGCGAGCTTTCTGCCGCGCCGCCTGCTAAATGACACCACGCCGTCGACAAGGGCGAACAATGTATAGTCCCCGCCCAGTCCCACATTCGCGCCCGGGTGTATTTTTGTGCCGCGTTGCCGCGCGATAATGGTTCCCGCTTTAACTATAGAACCGCCGGACGCCTTCACGCCGAGGTACTGGGGGTTTGAATCCCGCCCATTCTTCGCGCCGCTTCCGCCTCTTTTTCTAGCCATGATTATGCTCCTTTGTTTTACGTTATCTTCTCTAAACGGCAGTGTTTACAGACAACCAACACTGTTTTGGATATTCCCTTGCGACAGAATCAAGGCCAATCGTCAGGAATGTCCCCACGCCGGATAAAAAATCCTTTCTCGCTTCGGCGCATTCAACCACTTCCAAAAAAAAGTCGCCTGGTTTTTCCGCTTCGCAACGCGCCGCAATGCCGTCTTGACCAGCGAGCGCGGCAACCGCCGTTCGCGCCAGCGCCGAAACTGCGGCGCAGACAATATCTTTTCCCTTGCCCCCCGCATAGGCGTGGCCCTTTATTCTGCACAACTTGAGAAGGTCATTATCCAAAACAATTTCAATGGCAATCATCCGCCGCAACTAACCCATCCAGCCAGTCTCTCCCCGCCTGATTCGCGTGTTGAAACCGGCTCAACTTACAATATCTTTGATCTTAATAATGGAATACCCTTGCCGGTGTCCCTTTGTCCTGCGGTAATCTTTCTTGGGTTTGTACTTAAATACGATGATCTTTTTGTCCCGTTCATGTCTTTCCACCACCGCGGACACACGGGCGCCTTGCACATAGGGGTCTCCCACCGTAACCGTATCACCGGAAATAAGCAGCACCGAATCAATGTCCAACGCCGACCCGGGTTCCGTATCAAGAAGATCGACCTTTAAGAGCGAGTCTTTTTCAGCTTTATACTGTTTGCCTTTGATTTCAACTAAAGCGTACATGAAAACATCCTTATCCAATAGATTAAAATATTGTTTTATTATAGTAAAAACTACAAAAATGTCAAGTGGTGAATTCGCGGGGCGCCGAAACGCCTGGCGGCCGCCTTTTTCTCTTGCGTGGGCAACCACATTTTGGCCTCCGTCCGGCAACCGTAGCGGCCGGATAGTCCGCCTTGGCGCGGGGCGCTCTTTTCATAAGGCGCCGCAGCGTCTTGATCTTTATACAAAAACTGAGTATTGTTCCAAAATAATTGTCGTCAATGACTAAAACCATCATAAAAGAGGAACAGCATGGGGGATCCCAAAGGGTTTTTAAAAACGCCGCGCAAGACCGCCGGTTACAGGCCTGTTGAAGAACGCATAAATGATTATAGTGAAGTGGAGCTTCAGTTGACCGAAAAAGAGCGCCGCGCTCAGGCGAGCCGGTGCATGGACTGCGGCGTGCCGTTTTGCCACTGGGCGTGTCCGGTGTCCAATGTCTGCCCGGAATGGCAGGACAGGCTTTTCAGGGGCGACTGGTACGGCGCGTGGGTCGCGCTTGAACATGAAAATCCGTTCCCGGAATTCACCGGGCGCGTCTGTCCCGCGCTCTGCGAGGCCGCCTGCGTACTCGGGTCAAATGACGAGCCGGTCACCATCAGGCAGAATGAATGTTCCATCATAGAAGAGGCGTTTGCAAGAGGCTATGTCAAGCCGCGCCCGCCAAAAACACGGAACGGAAAAAAGGTCGCTGTGGTCGGCGCCGGGCCTGCGGGACTTTCCGCGGCCTACTTTCTGAACCGCGCCGGTTTCTCGGTGACGGTGTACGAAGCGGATCGCAAGGCGGGTGGTTATCTGCGGTACGGCATTCCAGACTTCAAACTCAATAAAAACTTTATCGACAGGCGCGTCGCTATAATGGAAGAAGAGGGCGTTGTCTTTAAAACAAGCGTCCGCATCGGATCCGGACGTTTCGGGTTCGGCGCCGGCGCGGATGCCGGTGTGGTCAACCCGAAAGACCTTGAACGCGAATTCGACATTGTACTCCTTGCCATCGGGGCGCGCGAAGCGCGGGATATCGCCGTGCCGGGTCGTGAATGCGCGGGCATTGTGCAGGCGCTTGACTTTCTTTCCCAGCAAAACAGAACCGTAGCTGGAGAAAACCTCTCCGTCCAGCCCATTTCGGCGCACGGCAAACGGGTTGTGGTCATCGGCGGCGGCGACACCGGGTCCGACTGCGTGGGAACCAGCAATCGCCAGGGCGCGGTGAAGGTGACTCAGATCGAAGTGCTGCCCAAGCCGCCTGAACACCGTCCGCCGGAAGAACCGTGGCCCCTGTGGCCCAAAGTACTGAAAACCTCCAGTTCCCATCAAGAGGGCGGCGAGCGCCTGTGGTCAATCAACACCAAATCGTTCATCGGCAAAAAAACCGCCGGATCCTGCGGAACCGCAGTTGACGCGGTGAAGGCATGCCGCGTTGACTGGACGCTAAAAGACGGCAAGTGGGTGATGAGTGAAATTCCCAATTCCGAATTTGAAATCGGCGCGGACCT
>JAIRTS010000178.1 GCA_031254795.1 Treponema sp. | reverse complement strand
ATACCGCGGAGCTTGCTCTAAACTTGACCCACAGATTCGCGGCTTTTGCGCCGGAAACTATACTATGTATGTGGAAACCGGCAGTTTTCAGCCGCCCCGGGACCCACAGCCCATGAGGTATCAGCGGGGCCGGGGGAAAGACCGGGGAAAACATTTGGAATTCCCCGCCGGAGCGTACCAAGGGTACGCGGAGGCGGATTCTACAAGCGTTTTCCCAGGGATTTCCCCCGGCCCCGGCGGAGTACATCCATGATTTGTGGGTCAAGTTGAGAGCTTGCTCCGCGGAGGCTCAGTCATTTTACCAGTTTTTTTAATGGTTTTATTGTTTTTAGGCCCCAGTCATAGTGGCTGGATGTTGCCGATATTAAATATGCGCCCAGTGATGTCGTTCCGGTCCACTGGTACTTTTTCTTTGTGAACAATTCATCGTCGCTATGTTTTTCAATTAATGCCATCACGTCCTTGTGGCTTTTTTTGAACAGGGTTATTGCCTTTTTTAATTCTGTCCCCTTGTATTTGTCATATATCCGGTGATTTAATACCGGCAATGTTTGCCATGTAACATCTTCTGCCGGGATTGACGGTTTTTTGCCGGACATTCCGATTTTATACCAATTTTCCATCATCAAATGCCATTCATGTAAATGACAAATCACATCACTGATCGTTTTATCCCGATCATTCAATTCATCATTTTTATATACAACATTTTTAACTTCATCGGGAAGAGTGTCAATAAAATCCAATAATTTATTGAAATTTATTTCCGCCAATTCAAGCAGTTCCTTTTTATTCGTGGGTCTGGGCATACTATTCCTCCAAAAATTTTCCCAACTAATATTGGGATGATTGTTTTATTTATATCAAGGAACTATTTTTTTGACAAGTCTTTTCTTGAAAATTTTCAACAAATTTTAGGCGTCATTTCGCGTAACGCGCGTTGCGCGCTTGTATAGCGATATGAAAAATCATCTTTTCAAACGACAGATTGAGCGGCGGCAAACAAACGCTCTCCTATTCCCCGTTTGTTCGCCGGATGGAGATCGTTCCATTCTCCCAAATCGTAACAGGCTGCCAGCGCCGTCCGGCGAACGCTTGACACGACCGCCTCTTGAGATTTCCTCAATTCAGCCCAAAATGAGCGCAATGGATCTTCGGCGGACCCGAAAACAGGAAGACCGGCAATGACAAAAGGGAGAGCCTCCTCTCCCGCCCTGCCGCGCCACTCAGCGATCATCGCCTGCAAAAGCGTTTTGTATTCACGGGCGTCCTCCAGAGAATTCGCGTTGGATTCTCCCTGATACCAAAACGCGGCGCAAAGCGGCAGGCGCAGCGCCGGCGCGATAAGCGCGTTATAAAGGCCGGACGGCTGCCAATGTATGAAAAAATTCTTAGGGCGGACGCCGGTTCTGAGGGTTATCTTGTACCGCCATTCGCCGGTTAAGTCAATGCTGTCGGAGGGCAAATCGGTTTTCGCGCTCCCCGTTGCGGTTCCGAAGAAAACGGCAAAGGGCTTGTCAAGCGTAACTTCCCCCAAGCCGTTGTCGCACACCACCCGCAAAACAACGACATTTTTGCCTTCGCGCAACAGTCCTTGGGGAATGACGTACTTTCTGGGCGGATAGCGGTAGCCGGTTTCTCCAACTTTCTTCCCATTGACAAAGGCCGCGTCCGAATCGACAATGGTTCCAAGCCAGAGATTGGCCTTCTTGCCCGCGTCTACAGCGCGTACCATAAAATTGTGTTTAAGGTACACAACGCCCCGAAAGTCCTTGAAATCCGCCGTTCTCTCGGCGAATCGCCCCGGAAGCTCAATGGCTCCGCTGTCTGTCCACTGGCCGGAGAGGAAGTTTTTATCGCCCGCAAGTGGATCGTTGGAAAGTGAAACCGCCGCGTCCCACGCTCCAGTGTCTCTCGCGTTTTCCGCGATGAGCGAATGGGCGTACGCGGAATCCGCGAGCTTGTCCGCGTAAGACGCCAGTTCCGCGCCGCGCGAATGAACGGCGCGCAGGGTTTCCTTGCTCATAAAACATTCGATGGTCGCGCCTCCAACGGCGGCGACGATAAGACCGACGGGGGTATGACGGGTCTCGCTCCATTTTTTCGCAAAGAAATACGCCGCGCCGGAAAAACCGCCGAGCGTTTCTTTTGACGCCTGTTTCCATGAGGCTTGCGCCGTGTCGTCTTGAGGGGAGGAAAAGTTCACCGCATAAGGAAACCGCAGCTCGCGGATAATGGGATACGATTCCCGCGCCCATTCTTCAGGATAATCGTCTTTGAGACGCTCCATCTGGAGTTCCATATTGGACTGCCCGGCGCATAAAAAAACATCCCCGATGTACACATCGTCTATGGCGAGCGATAAATCGCCCGGCTTGTCGCCCTGCTTATCACCCGATTCGCCGCCGCAGTTGACGCGCAACGTGTGGGGGCCGCCGGCTTGCGCCGGAGCCAAGGCAACACGCCACGTTCCATCGGCGTCAGGCTCGGTTGTGTATGTCTTGTCAAGGAAGGCGACGGATACAAGCTTTTTTTTATTGGAATGGCCGGCTCCGGCAACATATCCCCACACAGCGATAGGCTTTCGCGCTTGCATCACCATGCCGGAAGAAAAAATAGACGGCAATTTTATGGCGCTCATATTTTATTATCGGCGGAAAACCTTTCCTATATAGCGAACTTCCGGGGACGAACGGCACGTTCGGCGGCGTTTCGCCCGCGCTTTTCCGGACAGAGAGAATGCGCCGGCTTCGGTCAACGGCTCTTCCATTCATTGAATGGACAAGCAAACGCGCAATGGAGCGCCATGCTCCGCCTCGCGCTCCGTGCCGCGTCATAAAAACCACCCGTTTAAAGCGGTCGGGAGGGCGCGTCGCATTGCATGTCAAAAAAGCCGGATTAAAAAAGCGGCGCGCGACTCGCGTGGTGAAGGCCGAATCAGCGCTCCGCCCCTCTCTTGTCTTTTATTTACAGGTATGTTAATATGGCGCGCTGAAAAAAGGAGAATTTGTTTATGGAAAAGAAAGCTATATACGCGGTGGATGAGAAGCCGCCTTTTATTCAGAGTACTTTCTACGGTTTGCAGCATCTTTTGGCCTGTTTTGGCGCCACGGTGCTTGTGCCTATCTTGGTTGGAATCAACCCGCTTTACGCCATTTTCAGCGCGGGCGTGGGAACCCTTGTGTACCTGGTCATCACCAAGTTCAAAGTGCCGAACTTTGTGGGCAGTTCATTCGCCTTTATCGCTCCGGGCATTTTGGTGCTTGGGCAATATGGCCCCGGTTATCTGGCGGGCGGCGCCATTGTGTCGGGCGTGTTTTATTGCCTTATAGCGGCGCTGATACACGCGGTCGGGCCCGGGTGGATTGCAAAGGTGTTGCCGCCCGTGGTGATAGGGCCGGTGGTTGCGATTATCGGGCTGGCGCTGGCGGGCACGGCCATTGACATGGCTTCGACGGGTGTTGACGGCAACTACAGCATCTACGCGCTGACCATTGCCGGCGTCACCCTCCTCATCACCATTCTTGCAAATTATTCAAAAAATCAGTTTGTCTCAAGCGTTTCAATCATTATAGGGCTTGCAGGCGGGTACATCGTCACGTTCCTTCTGGGATTGATAAGCCCGCATTTCAAATTCGTTTCTTTTGATGTAATCACGAACGCGCCGGCGATCAACCTGCCGACATTGATCATTCCCCAGTTTAACGTCGTGGTTGTCGTCACTTTCGCCATCGTTTCTTTTGCGACCATCTGCGAGCATATCGGACACACCATCGTAACGGGCGACATTGTTGGCAAGGACTACGTGAAGGATCCGGGCTTGCACCGGACCATAGCCGGAGACGGCGTTGCGACTGCGATTGCGGGCGTTTTCGGTTCCGTGTGCAACACAACGTACGGGGAATCACTGGGAGTGCTTTCAACGACACGGGTCTATTCGGTGTTTGTGTTCATTTTCGCCGGCGCTATCGCTATCCTGCTGTCCCTGTTCGGCAAATTCGGCGCTTTTTTGCAGGCGTTGCCTACGCCGGTGCTTGGCGGCGTGTGCATCCTGCTCTACGGCAGCATCGCGGTGAACGGTCTGAAACAGCTTGTCACCAACAAAGTGAATTTTGACGACAAACGCAACCTGATCATCGCTTCGATCATCTTTATTCTGGGTGTGGGCGGCAGTAGAATCTCCTTTCCCATCGGAGGCTTTACGTTTGAACTGGGCGCTATTGCGGTCGCCGCGCTGGTTGGCATCATCCTGAATCTCATCATTCCGCAAACGGACAAGACACGTGAGAGCGCCTAGCGCGGATTTGGCGGGAGGGAAAGAATGAGAACCATAAAACTGGGAAAATCCGGTCTTGAGACGCCGGCAATCGCTGTCGGGTGCATGAGAATCAATGGGCTTGAGAAGGCGAGCGCCCGGCGCTTTATCCAGACATGCGTCGATCTGGGGGCGAATTTTTTCGATCACGCTGACATTTATGGCGGCGGCGCATGTGAAACTATATTCGCGGAGGCGATAGGCATGAATCCCCTTGTCCGCGAAAATGTCATTCTGCAATCAAAGTGCGGCATCCGTCCCGGAGTCGCCTTTGATTTTTCAAAAGAACACATCCTCGCCTCGGTTGACGGCATCCTGAAACGGCTGAAAACCGAATGGCTTGACGTGCTGCTCCTCCACCGTCCGGACGCCCTTGTGGAGCCGGAAGAAGTGGCGGAGGCTTTCGACGCGCTCCATAACGCCGGGAAGGTTCGCTATTTTGGCGTTTCAAACCAAAACCCCGCGCAAATACGGCTTCTGCAAAAGTACGTGAAGACGCCTCTTGTCGTAAACCAACTTCAACTGAGCGTCGCCAATGCGAATATGATTTCTCAGGGGTTTCACGTCAACATGCTTGACGACGCGGCGGTGAACCGCGACGGCGGCGCGCTTGATTTCTGCCGGCTCAACGATATCACCATCCAGGCGTGGTCGCCCTTCCAGTACGGTTTCTTTGAGGGGGTGTTCCTCGGCGACGCGAAATTCCCGGAGCTGAACGCGAAAATTGACGAAATCGCGGAACGGTACGGGGTGTCAAACACGACCATAGCGATTGCGTGGATTTTGCGGCATCCGGCGCGCATTCAACCCGTCACCGGCAGCACGAATGAAGCGCGGATAAAAGACTGCGTTAAAGCGACAGAAATCACCCTGACACGGGACGAATGGTACGCCATATACATGGCCGCCGGGAACGTGTTGCCGTGAACGCCGCCGCGCCGGGCGGCGCAGCAGGATGAGGCCGGCATGTTAGGACCAATTGTAAACTCGCTTGTCATTGTGGCATGCTCGCTGATTGGCTGTTTTATCGTCCGGGGCATACCGGAACGCTTTGAGGAAATCATCAAAAAAGCGGCGGGGCTTGCCGTTGTATATATCGGACTTAAAGGAGCGTTCGAGAGCCAGCGCACCCTGTTGCTTATTATGAGTCTGGTCATAGGCGCGATCATAGGCGAATGCGTCAACATCGACTCGTGTATGAACCGGTTTGGCGGCTGGGCTGAAAAAAAGCTCGGCATGGGCGGCGGAACGTTTTCGAGAGGTTTTGTGTCCGCGACCATTCTTTTCTGCACCGGTTCAATGGCGCTCGTAGGGTCCATTCAAAGCGGCCTTGAGGGCAACCACGAGATGCTCTTCGCAAAATCCATTCTGGACGGCTCCATGTCGATTGTGCTCAGCGCGTCCCTGGGCATAGGCGTGCTTTTCTCCGCGATTCCGGCGTTTGTTTACCAGGGAGGCGTCGCGCTCGCCTCAATGTCGATCAGCGGACTGCTTACAGTGGAAATCATCACGGAAATGTCCGCCGCGGGAAGCCTCGTCATTGCGGCCATAGGGTTTAACTTTCTGGGCATAAAAGAAATAAAGGTCGCGAATCTCTTGCCCGGCATGTTCATACCGTGGATATGGCTGGGTATGACGGGAATGTAGCGTAGCGGAACGAAACATTTTTGCGTCTGTGGTTCAAGGCCGGTGGACTTTGTATAAACGCGGGCGTTCGTTTCTTTTTTTCATCAGGACTGTTCCAAAACGCGCCCTCTTTTCGGGCGCTCTTTCGATGAGGCGACGCGCCCTCTTGAACACTTGCCTGACAAACGGTACTATATTCGCGTGGCATACATAAAAAACCTGTTTGATAAAAATTTTTTGGAATACGCCTCGTATGTGATACGGGATCGGGCTATTCCCGATGTTGAAGACGGATTAAAACCTGTGCAACGGCGCATCCTGCATACGCTTTTCGAGATGGATGACGGCAAATTTCACAAAGCGGCCAATGTGGTGGGGCATTGCATGCAGTACCACCCCCACGGCGACGCCTCCATACGCGACGCGCTCGTGGCGCTCGCCAACAAAGATCTTTTCATTGAAAAACAAGGCAATTTCGGCAATATTTTCACCGGAGACGCGGCTTCGGCGCCCCGGTACATTGAGTGCCGCGCAACCCAGCTCGCAAAGGACATCTTCTACAATCCGAAGCTCACGGACATGATCGAATCCTATGACGGACGCAAAAAAGAGCCATCGCTGTTTCCCGCGAAGCTGCCGGTGGCGCTGATCATTGGCGCCGAAGGCATTGCGGTGGGCATGTCCACAAAAATTCTGCCCCACAATATTATCGAAGTGATAGAGGCTGAAAAAGCCTGCCTCCTGAGACAGCCTTTTACGTTGCGCCCCGACTTCCCGACCGGCGGACTCGTTGATGTGTCCGAGTACAAAGACGGCAACGGCAAAGTGGTGGTTCGCGCCAAACTCGACGTTTCGGATCCCAAACGCATCGTTGTGCGGGAACTGCCTTTTGGCGTAACAACCGAGAACCTTATTGAGAGCGTCGAGGCTGCGGTAAAGGCGGGCAGAATAAAGATACAGTCTATCAGCGACTTCACCGCGGAAAACGTTGAAATTGAAATCAAACTCGCCCGGGGCGTTTACGCGGAGGAAACCATGAACGCCCTTTTCGCGTTCACCGCGTGCGAGCAGTCAATATCGGTGAATTTCCTTGTGATAAAAGACAACCTGCCCGTTGTGATGAGCGTCAGCGAAGTGATCCGGCGCCACGCCGGCGTGTTGGTGGATATTCTCACTAAAGAACTCGAATTGGAGAAGAAAGAGATCCTTGACAAGCTCCACGCGCGTACCCTGGAGCGGATTTTTATTGAGAACGGCATTTATCACGCGATTGAGCGCATGAAGACCGCCGAGGGCGTGAAAAAAGCCGTTGTCGCGGGTTTTGAGCCATTCGCGCAAGAGGTGGGGGAGCGGGGAGTGAGCATGGACGACGTTGAAGTCCTGCTTAAAATTCCCATCCGGCGCATTTCTCTCTACGATATTAACAGGGCGAAAGAAGAGATGAGCGCGATACGGGCGCGTATAAAAGAAATCAACGCCCACTTGAAAAACATCACCGCCTACGCCATTGCGTTCCTTGACGGCGTTATTGAAAAAATCAAAGCGAACGCGGAGATTGGCGGCGGGAAGCGCAGAACCGTCGCCGGGAAGTTCGGCAAGGTCGATGTAAAGGAAGCGGTGAAGAGGAACATTCCCCTGAAATACGACGCGGCGACCGGCTATACCGGCACGGCGGTGAACGGCGAGACGGTCGCGGAAGCGTCGCCATTTGACCGCATTCTCACGGTGCGCAAGAACGGCGTGTACATGGCGCAGGATCTGCCGGACAAGCTCTTTATTGGGGAGGGCGCGTGGTGGATAGGCGTCGCGGACAAGGAAGCCCTCGCGGACACGGTGTTCACCATCATCTACAAAGAAGCGGAGACCGGATTCCCGTATATAAAACGATGCGTCATTGAAGGCTGGATTATGAACAAGGAATACTCCCTCGCGCCTGAGGGCGCTGAAGTTCTGCTCATTGACACTCGCAAGAAATTTTCTTTCACCGCCCATTACCTGCCAAAGCCCCGCGTTAAAATCATCAAAGAGACGTTCAAGACGCAGGATTACGCGGTGAAAGGCTTAAAAGCCGGCGGCGTCCGGCTCGCGGCGCGGGAAATCGACAGGATAGAGGCGAAGAGCGCCAAGTGAAGCGCCTGCTTGCCCTTCCAGACGCATTGTCAAGCGCGGCGTAACGGCGTCGCCTCCTGTCAGGCGGAGACGATATGGATAGGACTGATGAAGGTTCCGCCTGCGGTTTGCGAGCCGCGCGGCCGGCGGGGAACCCCGCCGCGAGTAAAAGTCGCGTCCCCAAGGGCGCTTTTCCGCAGCCTTGACGCCCGCCATTGCATTCAATGCCTTGCCATACTTTTAAATTTTTTATACTATTGTAGTTATACATATTCTATTGCGGCTGTGCGCCGCAGGCATTCATAAGGATTGCGCGAGCCGTTGGTTCGTTTCCGAATAGTACGCCCGCAACGAAAGGTTGCGGAAATTTCAGGAGTATTCATGGAAATACAAAATTTGAAACATTCCGGTTTGAAAAAATGGGTCGAGGAGGCGGCGAGCCTTATGACCCCGGATGCGGTTGAAGTCTGCGATGGTTCGCGGGAAGAATACAATCGTATGATTAAGATCACGATTGACGCGGGGCTTGCGACGCCGCTCAATCCGTGGCTGTTGCCCGGTTGTGTGCTTTTCCGCTCTGATCCGTCGGATGTCGCCCGCGTGGAAGCCCGCACATATATCGCGTCCAAGTCTAAAGATGACGCTGGCCCCACCAACAACTGGATCGATCCGGATGAGCTAAAGAAAACAATGACCGAGTTGTATAGAGGCTCTATGAAAGGGCGCGTCATGTACGTGATTCCCTTCTCAATGGGTCCTGTCGGCTCTGAGATCGCCAAGATCGGCGTGGAAATCACCGATTCTCCCTATGTTGTAGCCAACATGCACATCATGGCGCGTGTCGGCGAGAAAGTGCTTGACGTGCTTGGCGCGGATGGTTTCTTCGTGCCGTGTTTCCACTCGGTTGGAAAGCCGCTCGCAGATGGCGAGAAAGACAACGGCAAATGGCCCTGCGCCCCGCTTGACAAGAAATACATCTCCCACTTTCCGGAAACCCGTGAAATCTGGTCGTATGGCTCCGGTTATGGCGGAAACGCCCTGCTCGGCAAAAAATGCCTCGCGCTTCGCATCGCGTCCGTGCTCGCCCGCGACGAAGGGTGGCTCGCCGAACACATGCTCATTCTGAAGATCACCAACCCCAAGGGCGAAGTGAAGTACATCACCGGCGCGTTCCCATCCGCGTGCGGCAAGACCAACCTCGCCATGCTTGTTCCAACGCTTCCCGGCTGGAAAGTCGAGACTGTGGGGGACGACATCGCGTGGATGAAGTTCGGCAAAGACGGCAGGCTCTATGCCATCAACCCGGAAGCCGGCTTCTTCGGCGTCGCGCCCGGCACCAACATGGAGTCCAACAAAAACGCCATGGAAACGATCCGCAGGAACACCATCTTCACCAATGTCGCGCTTACCGAAGACAAGACCGTATGGTGGGAGATGATCGGCTATGACGCGCCCGGCAAACTCATCGACTGGAACGGCAATGAGTGGATTCAGGACAAGGGCGACAAGGAGCAGAAACCTGCGGCCCACCCGAATTCGCGCTTCACCGGCCCCGCGAAGCAATGCCCGGCAATCGCGCCTGAATGGGAAGACCCCAAAGGCGTGCCGATTTCCGCGTTCCTGTTTGGCGGACGCCGCCCCAGGACGATTCCGCTGGTCAACGAAGCGAAGAGCTGGACGCACGGCGTGTTCATGGGTTCAATAGTCGGCTCTGAAGTCACGGCGGCCGCGCTTGACGTGAAAGCCGGCACCATCCGCCGCGATCCGTTCGCCATGCTGCCCTTCTGCGGGTACCACATGGGCGACTACTTCAAGCACTGGCTCTCCATCGGCGCCAGAAGCGCTCCTGACAAGCTCCCGAAAATATTCTTCGTGAACTGGTTCCGCAAGAACGACGCGGGCAAATTTATATGGCCCGGCTACGGTGAAAATTCCCGCGTATTGGCGTGGATATTCGACCGGTGCAATGGCGTGACAGACAACGCGGTTGAAACCGCCATCGGCTTCCTGCCGAAGATTGAAGCGATCAGCCGCCCGGACGGCGTGAGCGAAGCCGACATGCGGGAGCTTCTCAATGTCGACTCCGAAGGCTGGAAAAAAGAAATCGCGGACGTACGCGAGAATCATTATCCCAAATTCGGCGCGAAACTTCCCCAAGAACTGTACAACGAGCTTGACGCTATCGAGAAGCGGTTGAACGCCTAGTTTTTCGCCGGCCTGCGGACGCCGGTTGCCACGCGGGCGCAAGACAGCTTTAGCCGCCTTGCGCCCGGCGTCCTTCCGGGCGTTGCCAACGTTTTGCTGGCGGAATGCCAAGCGGCGTAAAAATCAAAATTTTTCTGAAGGAGAAAGTTGTTCCAAAACTCTAGTTTTGGAACAGCCTCTCTGATAAAAAACAAGACATTCCCGGTCGGAAATGACATATTTCTAATCAGAGACAACATATTCTTGATCAAAAACAAAACGTTTCTGGTCAGGAACGGCATATTCTTGGTCAGAAACAAAACGTTTCTGGTCAGAAACGGCATATTCTTGGTCAGAAACAAAACATTCCTGGTCAGAAACAACGTATTTCTAATCAGAGACAAAGCGTTTCTGGTCAGAAACGGCATATTCTTGGTCAGAAACAAGACATTCCTGGTCAGAAACGACATATTCCCGATCAAAAATAAAACATTTCTGGTCAAAAACGACGTATTTCTAATCAGAAGCAACATATTCTTGATCAGAAATAGAGCGTTTCTGGTCAGAAACAAAACATTCCTAGTCAGAAACGACATATTTCTAATCAGAAACAACGTATTCTTGATCAGAAACAAAACATTCCTGGTCAGAAATGGGGCGTTTTTAACCGGGAAAACGTCTTGCTTGAGCGCTCCATTGTTTATAACGTTAAGAATATGTATGCTTCCGTAACAAATTAAGCTGAAAAGGAGGCGTTGTATGCCCTGCGAAGGCGACTGGCTCCCCGGCGGGCGGG
>JAIRTS010000170.1 GCA_031254795.1 Treponema sp. | reverse complement strand
TGCGGATCGATCCGAATGATGCATGGGTGTATAGCCGGCGGGGACTTGCGTATCACGACAAAGGGGATTATGACCGGGCTATCGCGGACTATACCCAGGCCTTGCGGCTTAACCCGAATGACGCGTGGGTGTATAACCAGAGGGGCGTCTCGTATCACGACAAAGGGGATTATGACCGGGCTATCGCGGATTATACCCAGGCCTTGCGGATCGACCCGAATTATGCGGTTGCCATAGGCAACCGCGGCTTTGCGTATAGCCAAAAGGGGCAAAGAGCTCTGGCTATTCAGGATTTGGAACGATCCCTCCAACTGAACCCGAATTACCAGTGGGCGAAGGACAGGTTGCGGGAAATCAGGGGATGGTGAGGCTGGCGGGCTTCCACCCATTCAAGCGCGGCGCCGTACGCAGACTTGTCGAAGTGGAACGAGCCGAAGCCTTTGGCGCCGCAACGGCAGCCCGTGCCCGGCTCCCGACTGGAGCGGCTCGCGCCGCCTTGCGCAAAGCGCTGGATACACCCAAAAGTGTCTGGCACCGTGAAAGCGCAGGGCACCGTGGCAAGTCAGCGCAGGATGTGGCCAGGCTTGCTGGGTACTGCGATTCCGTACCGCAAGATGCCCCCCCCCCCCCCGACCGTCATGGCGAAGAGGTTCATTCATTTATGTCTCCCTCTACGCAAGAAGTCGGGAACCTCGAAAACTATTTTCAAAATCGCTTATAACGCGTATAATTACGGCTAATGAGCTTGACAAAAAAAAATCATGTGATAAGCTAGTGGGACTGCCACCCGGCTCTAACTGCCGCAGCCCTGACTTGCAAACCGGATGGCGGCAAATACTATTAAGGAGATAGTCTTATGAAAAAGACAATGAGAACAATCGTCCTCTTGTCGCTTGTTGTGGGATTCCTCGTTTTCGGCTGTACACGGAAGAGCGAAGAAGGAGTGGCTTCGTCCGCGGATGCGGCGGTGAATCTGGTGATGGGATCATGGCGGGCGGATGATGTGGCGCAGATGAACGCGTTGCTGGCGGAGTACAAAAAGCTCAAGCCCAATGTGACGATCCAGTTCCAGCCGACCAATCCGCCGGATTACAACGCCACATTGCGCTTGCAGCTTGAAGGCGGCGCTGGACCCGACCTGATGTACGCGAGGAGTTACGCGCCGGGTCGCGAACTTTTTAACGCGGGGTACTTCGCCGATTGCAGCGACATTCCAGGAGTCACGCAAAATTTCAGCGCGGCGAATCTTGCCCCGTGGCAGATGGAGGATGGCAAAGTTTTCGCGGTTCCTTTTGCGGCCGTCTCCCACGCGGTCTATTACAACAAAACGATATTCCAGAAGGAAGGGCTGTCCATACCTCAGACATGGGAAGATTTTCTCAGCCTCTGCCAGACGCTCGCGGACAAAGGGTACACCCCGCTGGCCAATGGCATAGCCGAGGAATGGGATATTCTTGAAGTGTTCTATCTGGGCATGCTTCCAAACTTTATTGGCGGCGGAGAAGAGCGCGCCTCCTATGAATCCGGCGAGAAAAAACTGAACGACACCAACTTTGTCGCCAGCTTCCAAGCTATGGCCGACGCGGCAAAGTACCTTCCCAAGGGTTTTGAAGCCGTCACCTACAACGATTCCCAGGCGCTTTTCAACACCCAGCAGGCCGTGATGTTCATGGACGGCTCGTGGACAGCCGGCGTGTATGCGGACGCGCCCTTTGAATGGGGGTTGTTCGCCATGCCCGCGCCGCAGGGTCGCGCCACACTCATCACGTTCCACCCGGATATGGCGATCACCTACAACAAGGCGACGAAGTATCCCAAGGAATGTCAAGAATTCCTCGCGTGGCTCGCCTCGCCCGCAGGCGCCGAGATCGCGTCGAAAGCCCTGCCTGTGGGTTTTTTCCCGATGATCAACGCTTCCATTACGTTGGACGATCCGCATGCCAATGAATTCTTGGCGCTCAACAACGGCAAGGATACTGACGCTCGTTTTGTCTGGCCCAAATTCCTTGATCTCTACGCGCCTATGAACCAAGCGGTTATCCAGGCGCTGCGAGGGCAACAGTCTCCGCAACAGGCGGCTGACGATATGGAGGCTCTGGCGTCGGCGTTGCGCTAGGAATAGAAACGGCGTCAGCGTCGGACGGATTATGAATGTCCGGGACCACAGTTGACGCTGAAACGAGTGTTTAGGAGGGCGTTATGGCTGTAAAATTTTGGAAAGGACGCATAGCGGGCAAGTGGAAGATGGTCATCTGGTTGCCGTATTTAGCGCCGGCTTTGATTTTTTATGTGGTCTTTATGGCGTGGCCCCTCCTCACCTCGCTGTGGCTGAGTTTGTATACCGGGCAGGCGGGGACGGGACGCAGTTTCGTTGGGCTTGGCAATTTTACTCGGCTTTTTACCATAGACCAGTTCGCGGCGCGTTACTGGGGAGCTTTTGCCCATACGCTCGTCTTTTTCTTTATCCATTTATTCGTCCAAAACGGACTCGGCATTCTCTTTGCCGCGCTTCTTACCGGCAAGAACTTGAAGGGCAGAGAGTTTTATCAGACGATGATTTTCATACCGGTCACCCTCGCGGTGTTGGTAACCGGCTATCTCTGGAAGCTACTCCTTAATCCAGTGTGGAGCGGACCGTTCCTTGAGAAATTGCATCTTGGGTTTTTGGCGCAACCCTGGCTGGGAAATCCGGCGACCGCTCTTCTTTGCGTGTCCCTCGTGTCCTGCTGGCAATGGATGGGGATACCGGTGATGCTGTTTGTAGCGGCGTTGCGGAATATCAGCGACGACTACTTTGAAGCGGCGGCGATTGACGGGGCGACGCCATCGCAGGTATTCTGGCGCATCAAGCTCCCGCTGATAAAACCAGTGGCGGGTATGGTCGCCATTCTCACGTTTGTGAACAATTTCAACGCCTTTGACGTTGTGTTTGCAATGGAAAATGTCAACGGCGCGCCGAATTACGCCACCGATATTATGGGGACTCTATTCTACCGAATCGGAATAGCGGGACAGCATCCGGTTGGGATTCCCGATCCGGGCATGGGCGCGGCCATTGCGACGATTACTTTTTTGGTTCTCTGCGCCGGCGTCATACCGACCTTGCGGTCAACACAGGGGAGAGACTAAATGAAACACGGAGCGCTGAAGCATGGCTCGTTGGAACGGCAAAACCTGCCCATCCTTTCGCACGCCATTTTGGGAATTTGGACGCTGATAGTGATCTTTCCCCTCTGGGTGATGGTGATCAACTCCTTCAAAGACCGACTTTCCATCTATCAAAACCCTTTCGGACTTCCCAACAAATGGAACATCGCCAACTACAGGACGGTTCTCGCGGACGGCGATTTTTTGGGCTACTTCAAAAACAGCTTCATCGCCGTTGTCCTTTCTCTTGTCATTCTCCTTATTGCTGGTGCGCTGGCAGGATACGCGCTGGCGTATTGGCGAGGCAAGATTTCCCGCGCTTTGCACTTTTTTTGTATCGCCGGCATGATGTTGCCCATCAAAATCGCCTCAATACGCCTTTTGGAATTGATTAAAACGCTGGGGTTGCTCAACACGATCTGGGCGCTTGTTCCGATCTATGTGGCGATGGGCATACCGGTCGCCATCTTTGTCTTGACGGAGTTCATCAGGGAGATCCCCTACGAATTGACCGAAGCGGCCATCATTGACGGAACGGGTCGATTCGGCGTCTTCCTGTGGATCATTGTTCCGTTGCTGCGTCCGGCCCTCGCCACCGTCGCCATTTACAACCTTGTCCCCTTCTGGAACGATCTCTGGTTCCCGCTCATCTTCATAAGCGACGACCGCGCCAAAACAGTGCTTCTGGGGGTAACCCGTCTCTTTGGCCAGTATCAGACCGACTGGTCCAAGGTGCTTGCCGTTCTCACCTTGTCGGCCATTCCGGTTATCGCGCTCTATCTCGCCGCCAGCAAGCAGTTTATCAAAGGGCTTACCGCCGGCGCCGTGAAAGGGTAAGGCGTAGCCTTGCATGGCCTTTATTCGCAGTAGGGTGTAATACCCGGCCATAAAGGGGCGAATTTTTTATCAGCACATAAATCGTGGGTTATGAAACCGCGCTGTATTGACAGTTTCCTATCCAATTCCAGACTTTTCTACGAAAAATCTGATACGCCGCCTAGCTGGTGTCTGGCGCCGCGAGCAGGCTTCGCCTGACTGACATGGCGTCTGACACCGAATCGTTTTTCCCCATGGCGGCATAGGCGGACGGGGCAACGGTTACCTATTTGCATGGACTCTCCTACTGACAGCGCCTCACCGCTTCTTTCCATTTTCGCCCGCGATCAAATTCGTTCTGAAACATGCCGAAAGAAGCGCAGCCCGGAGAAAGAACCACAACATCGCCCGGCGCGGCGGAAGCGGCGCATTCCGCGACAGCCTTGTCAAGATCGTCATAGGGACCAGCGTACGGAATGAGAGCGGCGTCAAGCAAGGCTCGCAATTTGACGCTTCCGGTTCCGGCAAGCATGACGACTTTTTTAGCTTTGGCGCACGCTTTGGCAAGCGGGGTGAAATCCAACTGCTTGTCGGCGCCGCCTGTCAGCAGCACGACGTTTCCAGAAAATGCGTCCACCGCCGCTGCGGCCGCTTCGGGAATGGTGGCGGACGTGTCGTCGTAATAACGCGCTCCGTTCTTCTCAAAGAAGAATTCGAGCCGGTGTTCAACGCCCGGAAAAATCGCGAGGCTTTCGGCGATAAAAGACGGCGGAAGCCCCAAATCGAGGAGCGACAAACCGGCCGCAAGGAGATTCTTCTTCTGGTGGAAACCCAGCGCGAGATTTTCCGCGTCTACAATTTCAACAACAGGGGCGAAGGGCGAAGGGCGGGCGAAGGCGGGCGCTTCTTGCGACAGCCAGCCGCCCGCGACTTCTTCAGGAAGCGGACGCTCGGCGCACACCAGTGTTCGCGCGTGGGTTTCGCTCAAAAAGCGCCGCCCCCATGGGTCATCGTACGCCACGGTAACATCGCGGGCGTCCTGCCCATGGTAGACCACGCGCTTATCCGCGACATAGGCTTCCATGCTTTCATACCAATCAAGGTGATCCGGCAAGATGGCGGCGAGCGCGGCGACGCGGGGTTTCAATAACGTCTCTCCGCCGGAATTCGCCTTGATTCGGGACTTCAGGTCGCCAAGCTGCCAGCTTGAAAGCTCAAGCACAACATCGTCAACCGGACGCAAATCGTCCGCCGGTCGCTCCGCGTCCGCCCAATCGCGTCCGCCAAGCGCGTCCAGAAACGTGAGCGGCGACACTGTGATGTTGCCGCCGAGAAACGCGGAGCCGCCCAAGAGACGCCGCTCTCGCGCCTTTCGCAGAACCCAATGGATCGCGGAAGCTGTGCTGGACTTGCCTTTCGAACCGGTTACCACCGTAAGCCGGGTTTTCGCCCTGTCAATATGATCCAAAAAAAGGGAAATGTCGGTCTCAATCCTCCGCGCTTTTCGCAGGTAGGGAGAATCGGGGCGTACGCCCGGATTCTTTACAACCATGTCGGCGTTTTCAAAATCGGCTGTTTCATGCCTGCCCAGTACATAGCGGATGTCCTGAAAATCCCGCAATTGTTCAAGCGACGGCGCAAGCGCTTTTTCATCGCGGAGATCGGTGACAGTGACCTCCGCGCCACGGGAGGCCAGGTAGCGCGCCGACGCAAGTCCGCCGCCATTGACTCCCAGTCCCATGATCAGCGTCTTCACGCCGGAATACCTCGTCTTTTCCTCTTCACATTTCATATATTGTATGATACAATAGCCTCCATATTATGACAATATGGATGTCCACGCAACAAGTTTTATTCTTCTTCACGTATTTCGCGGCGCGGGCGACGAAAAAGGAAGTCCAATGGGTCAGATAGAGGCGCCTGTCCCAATTCTGGATGACGCCGGAAATCCGGCGCATTTCGGCTGGGCGCGGGACGCTTGTTTTCAATACGACCCTGACGCGGCGCCGGTGAGCCGGTGGCGCATAAGCGAAGCCGACCGGTACGTCATTTCTTCGCCGACTCACCTGGTTGTTTTTGAAATCATAGACAACGGACTGCTGGGGTACAGCACTATCTGCCTCGTGTCATTGCGCGACAAAAAACATTTCATGTTCACCTCAAAAATCGCGTTTCCCCTGGGCAGCATTGAAATGCCCCATTCTATTAAAACCGGCTCAATACGGTTGCACAAAAAAAAACTGTTGCTTGATTTCATCGCCATGAAGAGCGGCGCGCGAATAATAAAAGTCGATATCCCTCAATTCGATCACTACCGCAATATGCGGGGGGAACTTGTTCTCCTTCCGCCACGCCCGGCGGAATCGTTGGCGACCGTCATGCCGTGGCGCGGGGATCAGTCCGCATTCCGCTACGCCCTGTATTCGCCGTGGTTTTCAGCGGAAGGGGTGTTGCAACTCGGCGCTACGGGGGTAATCTTTACCAAGGGAAGCGCGTGGGGCGTTTTCGACTGGACGCGGGGCGTGCGACCCAAAGCCGACACAAGGTATTGGGCGGCGGCGTGCGGTTTGGTCGATGGAAAGCAAATCAGCATGAGCGTTGGATACGATTCCGCCGATTCGGAGCATGGCACGGGGAACGCCTTCTTTGTGAGCGGCAAATTGCACAAGCTCAACCATGTCACGTTTCACATATCGCCATCGAGTTGGCTTGCCCCGTGGCGTTTCACCAGCAACGACAACCGCATGGAAATGACGTTTACGCCGGAAATAGACTGGGAGGACAGCAACCGCACGTTTTTCTACACCATAAAGCGCAAGCAATTCTACGGCTCTTTTTGTGGAAAAGTGATTCTTGACGATAAATCGGTCGTCAATTTCAAGCTCACCGGTTTTGCGGAACGGAGAAAGATGAGATTATAGTATGTCGTTTGCATCTTCAGCGCAGGTTTTCGATTGGATTTCCCAACATATCAACTTTGAAAAAGTAAAGAATCGCAAAGAATTCACCCTTGACACAATGAAAACGCTTGCGGAATTGGCGAATCATCCTGAAAAGTCCGCGCCGGTCATCCATATCGCCGGCTCAAAGGGCAAAGGCTCGGTCGCGGCGTACAGCGCCGGCGTGCTGGAGGCGACGGGCTTCAGATGCGCGCGGTACGCCTCGCCCCACGCGACGGATTGGCGGGAGCGCGTCACAGCGGGCGCCGGTTTCTTTGACGAGTCCGTCTATATTGAAGCGGGCGGCGAGTTGTTCTCCATTACTGAGCGGTTTATGAAAGGGGTAAAACAAGCCGCGTCGGCGTACGCGCCGTACGCGCCGACATTCTTTGAGCTTATGACGCTCTATTTCTTTCTGTGCGCGCGGAAGGCGCGTTGCGACGTGATGGTGGTGGAAACCGGCATGGGCGGCAGACTCGACGCCACAAACATCGTTGACCCGCTCGTAAGCGTGATTACCCTTATCGAAAAAGAGCATACCGAGTATCTGGGAGACACGCTCGCGCTCATCGCCGGGGAAAAAGCCGGCATTATAAAGCCGGGGCGTCCGGTGGCGCTTGCGGAACAACGGCAAGAAGCCTACGATGTTGTGGCCCAACGAGCCAGGGAAAAAGGCGCCCGCCTGTACTACCTTCCCGACAACGCGCGCTTGGAAAACCTGCGCCTGTCCCCGGACAAAACATCGTTCCGGCTTGTCCCGGCGCGGCTTCCCTCGCCATTGTCCGCGCCGCTCTCCCTGTCCATTCCCACACCAGGCGTTGTTCAGGCGTACAACGCGGCGCTGGCGGCGCTCGCCGCAACGGTCGCCTTTCCCGGCGTGGGCGGGGAAGCCATTGCCGCGGGGCTGGCGAAAACCTCGCTCATTTCGCGTTTTGAAAAAATATGCGATGATCCGGTTGTGATTGTTGACGGGGCGCACACCGGCTCAAGCATAGCCGCCTGCGCGAATACATGGGCGGCGCTGTACGGCAAAACGGACGGCGCCGCCGGCGTACTTTTGTTCGGCTGCGCCGCGGACAAAGACGTTTCCGCAATGGCGCCTATACTGTTTCCCCTGTTCTCGCATGTCATTGTCACAAAACCCGGAGCATTCAAGACGAGTTTTCCCGAAAAAATATACACGGTTTTCGCCGAATTGGAGAAAGCCGGATCGCGGAACGCGCCGCGAGGCGTGTCGCTGGGCGTGTCGCGAGGCGAGGGGAAAGTCCGGTTTGAGCCTGAAACGCATAAAGCCATAGCGCAGGCTGTGTCGTTGGGAAGGGAAAAAAAAGCGCCGGTTCTGGCGGCGGGATCTTTTTATCTGGCCGGGGACGTTATAGCATATATGAAAAACAATTGGAAACCGACAGGAGAATAAGACAGTATGATACGATTGAAAACCAAGGAACAAATTGACGGAATCAGAGAATCGTGCAAAATGCTTTCCGCCATGTACCGCGAGATCATTCCCTTTGTAAAGCCGGGAATTGAAACAAAAGAGCTTGACAAATGGGCGCGAAACTGGATACAGCGCGCCGGGGGACAGCCCGCGTTTCTGGGCTACGGCCCCCCCAAAAATCCCTTTCCGGCTGGGCTTTGCATTTCCATAAACAACACGGTGATCCACGGCATTCCGTCCAGGCGAAAGATTGCGGATGGCGATCTTGTTTCCCTGGATTGCGGCATAAACCTTGGCGGTTTCATAAGCGATCAGGCGATTACGATAGAGGCTGGAAAAGTTTCCCAAACGGCGCGCAACCTCAACAAGGTGACGCGGGAATGTCTTCACAAGGGGATACAAGCGGTTAAGGCGGGGGACAGGCTGCTGCAAATAGCGCGGGCTGTAAGCGGCCACGCCAAATCGTTCGGTTACGGCGTGGTGTACCAGTACTGCGGGCATGGCGTCGGCTTGTCTCTGCACGAAGATCCCTCGGTGCCAAACACCCCCTGCGGCTCAAACCCCCGCATGATGGCCGGCATGGTGATAGCCATTGAACCCATGATAAACGCCGGCGCCGGGGATGTGGAACTGCTTGACGATGAGTGGACCGTGGTGACCGCCGATGACACGCTGTCCGCCCATTGGGAACACACGATTGCCATTTTCCCTGATCACGCGGAAATACTGACCGATGATATTCTCCTATAACGCGCCGTCTTCTTTGCACACCCATTCCGTCTACTGTGATGGCAGCGATGACATAGAGACCCTGTGCGCTGCGGCTTTTCAAAAAGGCTTGCGTACAATCGGCTTTAGCTCCCACGCGCCCTTTCTCTCAAAACGGACGAGGACGCCGCCGCCCCAAACCCAGTGGCACATGCGCCCGCAGGATCTTGGCGCGTATTTGGCTGAAGTCCACGTCGCGCGGCGGCGATGGGCCGGCAAGCTAACCGTCTGCGCGGGGCTTGAGGTTGACTATATGAAAGACATTGCGGGCCCCGTGGATTTCGCCGAATGGCGAACCCTTAAAGAAAACGCCCTGCGCTACATCATCGCGTCTGTGCATTACCTCGTCCCGCCGCGTGGAGAGCCTTTCACCGTGGACGGATCGGACGCGGAATTTGAGAATGGCATCCGTTACGGGTACAACGGCAGCGTTGAGGATGCGGTGAACGCCTATTGGGACGCGGAGGAAGCGCTTGTCCAGGAGGGCGGCTTCGAGATTTTGGGGCATGTCGATCTCATCAAGAAAAACAACGCCGGCGAGAAATATTTCTCTCCCCAAAGCGAATGGTTCGTCAAACGCCTTGTCCGTCTCGCCGACCGGATAGCCGCGTCGGGAATCACGGTGGAGGTAAACACCGGCGGCTTGAACCGCAAGAAAACCACGGAGCTCTACCCATCTCCGTTCTTTCTAACGCTTTTAAAGCAGAGGAACGTGCCGGTTGTCATCACATCGGACGCGCACCGCGCGGCTCATCTCGACGGCTGTTACCCGCAGGCACTGGAAGCGTTGCGGGCAGCGGGGTATGAGGACACAAACCACACGAACGAGGGCATAGCGCTTTGATTGTTCGAGTGCGAAATCTGGATTGACCGGGGCGTTTTCCCCCTGTCAACAAGTTAAGGGCAACCCTCTCTCAACAGTTTGACTTGTGGTTATGATGAAAATGTGGTTTTTTCGAACATTTCTTTCTTGGGGCTTCACGGTTCGGCCGTGTCGGGGCTACTCGCCACCGTATCTCAGATGCCAGTTCCCGGTATAAGTGTTTTCGGGCAAGGCTGTCTTCCGTTATCAATATCCCAATAAGCCGGTCCTTTAATGCCCCCACAGCATGATTCACTTTAGCCCGGCATTCATAGGGACACATAGCTCCAGCCAAAGATTATCAGCGCAGGCTGGTCTCCCGCTATCGCTTTGAGTTCCCCGACATGCGCTTTTGCCTCCTCGATCTCGCTGCTCCTGAAATGGCGCGCCCCGATGTCCAGAAAAAAACGATTGCTCGCGTCATACACGCCGCTGAAGTTTGCCCGCGCATCCGCCTTCCCGCGCTTGT
>JAIRTS010000089.1 GCA_031254795.1 Treponema sp. | reverse complement strand
CCCAATGCGAAATCGTCTGTGAAGAAGAAGCGCCTGTATTTTCAAACCTTTCTACGAACAGCGGCGCCGGCGTTTTTGACGGCGCCACGCTTGCGGAAAGAACCATCAACATGGGCGCCCCGTTTGAAGTGGATAAGGTTAAAACAACCGTACAGGGCGTGTACAGAACTGGCGTCCAGGAGCATTGGTACGCGGAACCCCACGCCGCAGTCGCGGAATTTGATTCGCAAGGCAAAATCACTATCCATACCGCGACGCAATGGGCGTTTCATGTCAAACGTTCGGTGAGCAAGACGTTGAAAATTCCGCTTGAGATGATTACGGTTGTCCTCTACAACGCCGGCATGCACCTTGACGGAAAGCTCTGGTATCCGTCTTTGATAAGTTGCCACGCGGCGCTTGCGGCATTCGTCGCCGGCAGGCCGGCGCGTCTCTGCCTTACCCGCGAAGAAGATTTTCGTTTTTCGCCCAAGCGGAACGCTTCGGAAATCAAAATAAACAGCAGTCTGGACGAAAAGGGCGATCTTTTGGGAAATGATATATCCCTGGTCGCCGACTTGGGCGCGGCGGGCGTTTTTACGGATGAAATTCTGGACGCCACCTGTCTCGGCGCGTTGGGGTTTTATCAAACGCCGTTTATTTCAATGAAGGCCAAGTGCGTGCAAACCAATGTGCCGGCGCAGGGGCCTTTTTCAGGCTTCGGTTTAGCCCAGGGCTTTTTTGCCGCGGAACGCCACGCTTCCCGTGTGGCGGACGCGCTTCGCATGGACCCCTCCGAATGGCGCAAACAGCGGTTTCTAAGAGAGGGCAAGAGTCTCGCCATCGGCGTTCCTATTCAGGATCCTGACAATATGAATATGGTCTTGGAAACGGTTGAGGCGATGAGCGATTATAAGCGGAAATGGGCGTCCTATGAACTGTTAAGACAGCGCGTACGGGAAAACAACGCCACGCCGTTCCGGGGCATAGGCGTGGCTACGGCATACCAGGGAAGCGGTTTTCTTCACGCTTCAGAAGCGGACAAGGGAAACTATACGGTCGAAGTGACCCTCAAAGAAGGCGACGCGCTGGAAATTCGCGCCTCCACGTCGCCGTCAAACGGGTCGTGGGAGCGGATTATACGGCTTATCGCCTCAAAGATACTGGCTTTAGATGAAAATTCCGTGACTGTGAGCACCGAAAGCGCCGGCGCCGCGCCCGATTCGGGGCCTTCAAGCGCTTCCCGAACGAGCGCTGTCATAACACGGCTTGTCACGCGTTGTTGCCTTGCGCTCAAAAAAGAGCGACACCACGCGACGCTTCCGCTTGTTATAAGCCGTAGCGTCAAGCCATCCAATGTCCCCGCGTGGAGTGAGAGCGAACGACCTGTTCGTACGTCCCAGGTTGATAAGAACGCCTTCTCACCCATAAGCTGGGGCGCGGCCGTAGTGGAAATTGAGATGGAACCGGCGACATATATCCCCAAAATACGGGGGATTTGGCTCTGTATTGATGGAGGCCGCATCTTATCGGAACAACACGCACGCAGAGCCGTCACTGTGTCCGCAATTCACGCGCTCGGTTGGGCTTCACGGGAAAAGCTCGCATACATAGACGGCAAAATCATCGATGAATTTATTTACAACTACGACATCCCTTCTCCCATGGATTTACCGCCTATAGAAGCGCGTTTTTTGGAAAACGCGGAGAAAACGAGCGAACCCAAAGGCATAGGAGAACTTCCTTTCTGCACGATTCCGGCGGCGTACGCGCAGGCTGTTTCTCAGTCTCTGGATCATGTGTTTGAGAAAATCCCGTTGCGCGCGGAAGACATTTGGGCTGCCGTCAAGAGAGGCGAAACGTGACCATAGGCTTCATTTTGAATGGCGAAGATGTCTCCATCCGCGCTGACGCGAACATCAGGCTCATCGACATTTTGCGCAGAGACTTTTCGCTCATGGGCGTGAAAGCTGGTTGCCTCTGCGGAAGGTGCGGCGCCTGCTCGATTATTTTTAACGGGGAAGTTGTCAAATCGTGCCTGATACCCGCGTTCCACGCGCACGGAAGCGAAGTCATCACCATAGAAGGGTTCTCGCAAAATAACGAATACGAGAACATCATCACGGGATTTTCTCAAGCCGGGGTGGAAACCTGCGGACACTGCGAAACCGGCAAAATTCTGGCGGTTGAGATGTTGCTCTCGAAAACTCCCAGACCCTCGCGCAGGGAAATTTTGCTTGGATTTCAGGGCTTGAAATGCCGGTGCACTGAACCCGAATCGCTCATAAACGCGGTGTCGGTAATTGCCGATATACGGCAAAGAAGACTCTATGGACGTTTCGCTTAACAACCAGGTGTTTTCCCCGGCCAGTTTCGGAGAACTTTTTTCCGCGTGGAGCAAATACCCGGACGCGACGCCTTTTGCAGGCGGCACTGAAATTATGCGGCGTCAGGGAAGGCACCTTCCACACCTGCCGCGCAATATCCTGTGCCTTGACAAACTTGTGGATCTGCGGCGCATTACCCGCACGGAACGTTACCTTGAACTGGGGGCGATGGTTACGTTGAACGAGATACTCCGCTTGGGAAAAGCCGTGCCAGAGGTGTTTATCCGTTGTCTTGAACTCATTGCGGGCGCCCAAGTCCGCAACATTGCGACTATAGGCGGCAATCTCTGTTATAAGGCGAGAAGGCTCGACGCTTCCGCGCCTTTAATCGGGCTTGACGCGCTCTACGAACTCCGTTGCGCCACTTCCGCCCGCTGGATCGCCGCTTCCCGTTTCTCTTCCCTCTCAAAATCCCTTGCCCTGAACGAACAGGAACTGCTTACCCGCATCCGCATTCCCCTTGAGCCGTGGGACTATTCCGTATATAAAAAATTCAAACGCCAGGAGACTGGGGAATTCGCCGGCGGAGCGGTTTTCTTGGTCCGCAGCGAGAAGAATACGCTCACCGGCTTGCGCGTCGTATTTGCGGGCGATGTGGTTTTGCGCGATAAAAACAGCGAGAGCCTCCTTGTAGGGAAACGGCTGCCGCTTGACAAGAAAGACGCGGCAGGTTTTGCCGAACGCTGGAACGCCTATTTTGAAGGCATTGGGAATCAAGACTTCTTTTTCAAGGCTAGTCTGCTCAAGTTTATTACATCAAGTCTGGATGCGCTGGTGGCGTGAGACTGGCGTCTTGAGAGAAAACAAACGCCACTTGCCTATGCCGGCGCCATAGGCGCGATCAGAGCCGCCCTTTAACTCAATTTTCCCTAGCATTCCATCTTAAAATGTGCTATATTGTATAATGTATGAATTTAACCTTCACCTTTAGCGGCGTTGCGTCAACTATCTATATAGGAGAAGCGATTGGTGACATTCACGCTATAATTGGCGATATTGCCGGGGGCGCGCGGTTGCTTGTTTGCGACGAGAACACCGCCGGTATCGCCGCTAAAATTGTCGCCTCCGGACAGACGCAAGGCGCTCAAGCTATGGCTCAGCCCTGTGGAATATGCGCGCTGCCGGACGGGGAAAGCGCCAAAAATTGGGCGAATGCCGAAAAAATCCTTAAAGCCGCAATAGACGCGGGACTCGGAAGGGACGGTGTTTTCATAGGCGTAGGAGGCGGCGTAATAACTGACATGACGGCGTTCGTGGCGTCGGTGTACATGCGAGGCGCGAAACTCGCGCTCGTACCCACCACATTGCTTGGCATGGTTGACGCCGCCGTGGGCGGCAAAACCGGCTTTGACCTTTTCGGCATAAAAAATTGTATCGGAACCTTTTATCCAAGCCCGCTCATCATCATGTCTCTGGAAAGTTTGTCAACATTGCCCGGACGGGAATGGAAATCTGGATTCGCCGAGCTTTTAAAAACCGCCGTTTTGGATGCTGACGATGGGTTCCTCGACCGCGTAGGGCGTCTTTCAGACGCATTCTCCTCGCCGGATTTTCCGGCGAACCTGTTGCAAGACAATTTTCTGCGAGGCGAATTGCTCGCGTGCATAGCAAGATCCGTTGAAATAAAGGGGCGCGTCGTTGAAGAAGATCCGGAGGAGACGGGAACCCGGCGCAGGCTTTTGAACCTTGGCCACACCTTTGGGCATGCCTTGGAAGCGTCAGCCGGACTTGGCCTCCTCACTCACGGGGAAGCCGTGGCATGGGGAATAGCGCGCGCCTGCGAGCTGGGGCAATCGCTTGGCGTGACCAGCGCCGGCCGCGCTGAAAAAATCATGCGACTTTTGGACTCATTCGGTTATGAGACACGGGCGCCGCACCCCAACATGAAAGACACGGGGCGTTTCATGGACGCTCTGTTTAATGACAAGAAGAAAAAGGCGGGCAAACTCACGTTTATTGTACCGGAACGGCGAGGTTGCGGCGCCGTTTTTATAGAAAAAAATGAGAAAACGGAGAGAGAAAGAATAATTCATATTATAAATGGAGGAGCCACATGAAAAGAGTGTTTTTTTTATGTCTTTTACCCTTCCTTCTGATAACGCCGCTGTACGCTCAGGAAGAGGAAGGCGCGACGCAGCCTGGCGCGGATGAGGAGCAGACGGTTTTTTATATCAGCGGCGTGGTGTATCAGATAACGGGGCGCACTAGGGCGTGGGCCGCCTCCCACATCGCGGAAATCAATGAAGGGGAAAGAATCGCAGGCAAAACCAAGCTGGATACCTATATCAGGAACAAAGAACAAATCCTTTTGAATACACGGGTGGTGGAATCCGCGCGTATCGCCTACACCATGGGAGAGCCAGAAGAGAGCGGCGAAATTCCGGTGCATCTTGTGGTGGAAATTGTTGACACAATGAATATTATCGCATTGCCTGAGCCAAAGTACAGCACCAGCGGGGGGCTTGATCTGGAGTTGAAAATTAGGGACTACAATTTTCTCGGCACCATGTCTCCATTGCGTTTGAATATCGGCTACACGCTTGACGAGGATCACTGGAAGGGCGGCAAAGGCATAGAGCAACCGTGGGATGAAGGTTCCATAACGTTCAGCATTGATTCTGACACACCGTTTAAATTCATGGAGTTTCATTGGAATTTCAATTTTGATCATGATTTTGCGTACACGTTAGGAGAGCCGCTGTACTATAAAAATACTACAGGCGTTTCAATGGATATTCCCTGGAGAAGAACAATAATTACGG
>JAIRTS010000059.1 GCA_031254795.1 Treponema sp. | reverse complement strand
CAAGATGGCGAGCCTTTTTCAAAACTCAATGAGCGCGAAAACTGAAGTTTCCGATGAAAAAGGCGTCGCCATAGGCTGGTGTACAGATTAATCTTCCTCTTCGTGGACATGGAACGCGGCGGCCGCTTTGATCACCTCGTCGGCGATCTTGCCGGAAATTGGCGCGTAGTGGTCGAACTCAACGCTGAAAAAACCGGTGCCGCTCGTGATGGATCGCAAATCTATGGAGTACCGGAGCAACTCGGACTGGGGAACTTGCGCCCTGATCTCGCCGATGCCGCCAACGGTGTCCTGCCCTAAAATCTTGCCGCGCTTGCCGGAAAGATCGCTCATCACATCGCCCAAATACTTGTCTTCCACAAAGACCGTCAAATTGGTGATGGGTTCAAGCAGAGTCGGCGCCGCCTGTTTCATCGCCTCACGAAACGCGTTGCGGGCTGCGAGTCTGAACGAAAGCTCGTTTGAGTCAACCGGATGCTCTTTGCCGTCAAGCAGGCTCACCTCCACATCAACCACCGGATACTGCGCCATGACGCCACGCTCCATAGCGTCATGGATGCCTTTTTCAATGCCGGGAATATAGCCTTTTGAGACGGCGCCGCCGAAAATCTTGTTGTTAAACTTGTACTGCTCGCCTCGGGGAAGCTGCAAGATTTCAATCACCACCCTCCCATACTGACCGTGGCCGCCGCTCTGTTTTTTATGCGTATATTCGGCGGTCGCTTTTTTTGTAATTGTTTCACGGTACGGAACGCGGGGAACACGCGTCGCAATCTCTATTTTATGGGAGGAGCTAATTTTATCCAGAATAATATTGACGTGCAGCTCGCCCATGCCGGAAATGACGGCTTCCTTGGTTTCCGCGTTAAACGTATAGCGGAACGTCAAGTCTTCTTCAGCGGCGCGGACGAGAGCCCCGCCAAGTTTGTCATCGTCTTTTTTGGCCGCGGCGTTTATCGCCACCGAGTGAACCGGTTCGGGCAGGCGCAGAGGCAAAAAGGTGAAGGATGAGCCGCCTGACGTAATCGTATCGTTGGTCTTGAGGCTTGCGGCTTTTGCGATGACGCCGACATCGCCAGCGCTAATCTCGGATATTTCCTCGAGCTTCTTGCCTTGGCAGAGGAAGAGCTTCCCAATACGTTCTTTTTTGTTTTCGGACACATTGTACACTTCGGAATCCCCGGAAAGCGTCCCATTGATGACCTTTATCCATGACAGTTTGCCGGAGAATTGATCGTAGGTTGTCCGTACTACAAGCGCCGCCAGCGGTTGCGAAGGATCCATGGAAATATCTTTCTTATTGCCTTCCCCGTCAACCACAACGTCTTTCGTGGTTTTTGGACAAGGCGCGATATCGGTTATGAAGTCCAGGAACGGAATCAGACCGGAATTTTTTATCGCCGAACCCGCGAACACCGGCACATATTTATGATCCGCAATAGCCTCAATGAGGCCCACGCGCATTTCTTCGGCGTCAAGCGAGCCTTTTTCAAGGTAGTGATCCATGAGCGTATCATCTCCGTCAGCCGCGGCCTCAACGAGCAGTTCTCGCGCCTCCGCCACCGCTTCCTCGTATTCCGCCGGAATTGCGCCTTCTTTCTCAAGGGCGTTTCCATCGCCCTGTACAAAATACGCCTTGCCGTTCAGCGCGTCAATAACGCCCTTATACGTCGCTCCCGCGCCCATAGGCAAGGTGATCGGCACAAGCGTCACTTTACATTTATCTTTTATATCACGCAGGGTTTTGTCAAAGTCCGCCCGGTCTTCATCGAGACGGGTGACAAAAACACCCCGCGGCTTCTGTCTTTCTTCAAGATTCCGCCATAGTTTTATGGTTTCTATCTGCGCGCCGGAACGTCCGTCAACAGTCAGAACGGCAATATCACACGCTCTGAACGAAAATGCCACCTCCCCCGTGAAATCCGGAGACCCGGGCGTATCAAAAAAATTGAGCTTTTTGCCATTCCGCGAGATATGCGCCAAAGCCGTATGAATTGAGATCTTCCGCTCAATTTCTTCAGGGCTTGAATCCGAAACGGTTCTGCCGGATTCAACCGGCTCAGCTTTTTGAATCGCTCCGCCTGCATAGAGCAAATGTTCAAACAAGGTGGTCTTGCCGGTTCCTCCATGACCGGCAAGGGAAACATTTTTGATGGTGTCAATACCGTAACTCATTAATCAACTCCTAATAGATAAAGTGTTATAGCTATGATGAAGCTGTTTTTACGGCTTGTCAAGGGAAAAAAGCAAAGTAATTTGCGATGCGTCCGAAAACTGCCGGAAACCGATGATGGAATGCGCGAATGTACTGGGACTTTTCCAAAACCAACTCGAACCTGGCTCGCAACCTTTGGTTCGCGGAACGC
The DNA here is from genome assembly GCA_031254795.1 of Treponema sp. GTDB lineage: Bacteria > Spirochaetota > Spirochaetia > Treponematales > Breznakiellaceae > JAIRKH01. The sequence continues at coordinate 4,910 of JAIRTS010000059.1, read as the reverse complement.
AGGTCGCGCTTTGGGAATAGCTCTGCCGTTTAAAGCGTTTCACACGCGAATCCAGTACTATACAATATGAAGACAAATCTATTATTTCTATCTTTTCTTTGCGCTTCCGTGATGACGGCCTGCGCGGGTTTGATTTCTTCGCTTTCCACCGAGCGGGAGAACATATCGGAGGGAACCGGACAAGGGTACCGGGGCATTATCCGGGTGCTGGTGCATTCAAACAGCAACGGCATTCAATCAATAGAAGTGATTGACCACGAAGACGATGAATTTATCGGCGGAGCGGCGATGGAAAGCCTCGTCGAGTCGATACTTGAGTCCAATTCCACTGATCTGGACGCCGTTTCCGGCGCGACCGAATCCAGCCACGGCTTCCTTGAAGCGGTGCGAAACGCCCTTCGCTCACGGGAATGAGTTTTTGGGACCAGAAAAACGCCTCAACCACGTTTTTGATGGAGGCGTTGCCGTACAAGGCTTACAGTCCGACCGCTTTTTTGAAGCTTATGAGAATTTCATCGACCATGGGGCTTGCGTCAATATCGACCAAGAGTCCCTTTGCGCGGTAAAAGGCGATGAGCGGAGCGGTCTGTTCGCGGTACACTTCAAGCCGTTTGCCAATGGCTTCAGGCTTATCGTCGTCGCGGATGTAAACCTCGCCGCCGCACGTATCACAGACATTCTCCTGTTTGGGCGGGTTGAAAACCGCGTGCCAGTTAAAGCCGCATTTTCTGCACACACGCCTGCCCGAAAGCCGCTCTATGACGCCGGGATCCGGTATGTCGAAGTTGACGACCTTATCCACCGTGGAAAAAGCCGCGAGCGCCTCCGCCTGGGCTATGGTGCGGGGAAAGCCGTCCAGAATGTAGCCTTTTTGCGCGTCGGCTTGCGCGAGCCGTTCTCTTGCCAGCGCGATGGTTGTCTCATCATCGACGAGTTTTCCCGCGTCAATGATGGTTTTCACTTTGAGTCCTAAAGCGGTTTTCGCCGCAATGGCCTCTCTGAATATCACGCCGGTACTGATGTGGGGCGCGTTGAGGAGTTCCTTCACCCGAACCGCAAGCGTTCCCTTGCCTGCTCCCGGAGGACCTAAAAAGATTAATTTCATGTGTATATAATGCCTTTGTTACGAGAAAAAGTCAACCGACAGCCGATTAAACGGCAAAAAACACGCGGACGGAAAACAGGACGCGAGGCGTCCCCTTTTAAGGAGGTTTCTAATTTATGTCTGGGCTACCGTCTTTCGTATGAAAGACGAATTTGCTATGCTCATGCGCAAGATTTTGCGCAAATACCCCCCCCCCCCCCCCAAGAATTGGCGCGATGGAATCGCGCAAAATATATCTCAAATAATCGCTATTTGGCATTGACAAACCAGAAAGAAAGAAATAAAATGGCAAAATTATTCGATTCAACTCCGATGAAGTCTTTGAATTTTAATATCTCCGACTGAAATCTTTGCAAAGTTCGCTCGTGTCGCGATTGCCATTTGAATCCGGGTAAACTACATTGACGCTTGTCGTTGGTGTACATATTAATACAGGGCCTGTTCCAGAAACCGCCGCCTCAGAGCGTGTTTTGGAACAGCCTCACATAACAGAAGCGGCCGTCGTGCCGCTTCTATAGGAGAAGCTATGAAAATAGTAAGTGTTGAAGCTATCGCGCTTGAAAAAGATCCGGGTTGTCTGTCGCGGCCTGTGCTTTGCCGCGTGAACACGGATGAGGGTATAACGGGGCTTGGAGAGGCCGCCGTCGCCATAGGAACAGGCGCGCCCGCCGCGTTTGAACAGATAAAAGATTTGGCTCCGATGATTATCGGGATGGACCCGCTCTGGAACGAGGTTGCCTGGGAAAAGATGTTCCGGCAGTCATTCTGGGCGCAGGGAAACGGCGCGATAGAGATGGCCGCTATCAGCGCGATAGACATCGCCCTCTGGGACATAAAGGCGAAAGCGGCAGGGGCGCCGTTGTACAGGCTGCTAGGCGGCAAACATCGCGAAAAACTCCGTTGTTACGCAAGCCAGCTCCAATTTGGCTGGGGCATTGATGCGTTCCTGCCGTTCAAAGGGCAGGTCGGCGGGAGCGGGTTTTACGCGGAAGCGGCCCGCAAGGCCGTCGCGGAAGGGTATGACGCGATAAAAACAAACTTTATGCGTTTTGACAAAAACGGAGCTATGTTGCCCTACACGGCCTCCACAGGCTTCATTTCGCGGGACATGATGAAGACGGTGGAGGAGCGCGTCAAGGCGACGCGGGAAGCCGTAGGCGACGATATTGACATAATCATGGAAAACCACGCGATGACGGACGCATCCACCGCGATTCAAATAGGGCGGATGGCCCGCGATTACGGGATCATGTTCTACGAGGAAGGGACGCCTCCGCTTAATCCGGGGGCAATGAAAAAGATAGCGGACGCGATTGACATCCCGCTTGCCACAGGCGAGCGCACATACACCCGTTGGGGCTTTCTGCCTTTCCTTGAAAACCACAGCCTGCACATCATACAACCGGATATTGGAAACTGCGGCGGCATAACCGAAGCGAAAAAAATCTGCGATATGGCCGCCATCTACGATGTGAGCGTGCAAACGCATGTCTGTTCCAGTCCGGTAAGCGTCGCGGTTTCCCTGCACCTGGAGGCGGCGATTTCTAACTTTGTCATACATGAACATCACCTTTGCAATACGCTTCCCTCGACAATCGCCGAATGCAAATACGATTACCAACCGAAAAACGGCTGGTTTGAGATACCGGAAATTCCGGGGCATGGGCAGGAATTGTCGGACGGCGCCCTTAAAACGGCGCACATTGAGACTATAAAGGCATAGGAGGACTGGTCATGTCTCAGAATGAAATTCAAGGCGAGAAGGGGCTGGGGCTTTTGTCGCTGACCGCTCTGGCCGCGGGACAGGTGATAGGCGCCGGCGTCGTAACGCTCGTTGGCGCGGCGATTGCCGTCACCGGCAGATCGGTGTGGCTCGCCTACGCCGGCGCCGTTGTGATGGGCTTTTTAATCGTCCTGCCCTACCTTGTGTTAAGCGGCATGATACGGGTGAAAGGCGGCTCATACACCTTTGTCGCTACGCTGCTCGGCGAAAAGATGGGCGGTCTTTTCGGCATGGCGTTTACGATGAACGTGTTTGCGACCGGCATGATAGGACTGGGCTTTGGGCAGTATTTCGCCGCGCTCTTTCCAGGGGCCAGCGTACGCCTTGTCGCGATTGTTACAATAACGGTCTTTTTTACCTTCAACCTGTTGGGCGTAAACGTTATGTCCAAGATACAGAATGCGCTGTCCACAACATTAATCTGCGGCCTTTTGCTGTTCGTAATCACTGGCATAGGCAAGTTGGAACCCAGCGCGTTGGATGTCTCCGCTCCAGGCTACTTTTCCGCGGGGACAGGCGGATTTTTCGCCGCCATCGTCCTGCTCGTGTATTCCTGCTATGGGTATTCCTTTGTTGTGGCGTACAGCAAAGAGGCGAAAAATCCCAAACGGGACGTTCCCTACGCTATGATACTTACGGCGCTGATCCTGCTCGTCCTGTACTCGCTTATCGCGCTTGTCGATTCGGGCGTGCTTCCCATTGCGGAAGTCTCTGGAAAACCGCTGACCGCCGTGGCCCGGGAAATCATGCCCCTGCCTCTGTACTACGCCTTTGTGATAGGCGGCCCCCTCATGGCGATAGCCACCACGCTCAACTCGTCGTTCACCGTGTTCTCGCGTCCCTTCCACCAGATGACGGATGATGGATGGTTTCCCAGAGAGCTTTCCCGGACGAACCGCGCCGGCGCGCCTTACCTGATTCTGTCAATAATTTATGTGATAGCGATAACCCCCATCATATTCGGCTTTTCAATTCAAATGATAACGACAAACACCGTATTGATAGGCCGCGTGGCCGATATGGTCGCCATCTGCGCCGTGATGACTCTGCCCTCAAGACTGCCTGACGCTTGGAAAAACCGCTATTTTAAAAGAATGTCAAAGGGCGCGTTCTATGTTCTGATGGGACTAAGCCTCGCGGTGACGCTCCTCTGCATCGCGTTCTCATTCAACAGCATAGCCCGCTCCAATGTGGCGGTGACGATGGGGCTTGTCGTGGTTTTCTTTTTGTACGCCACTCTGCGCCAGAAAACCGGCAAGGTCGCCATGCAAAAAAGCTACGAGTTGCAATGATTTTTAATGAAGCGAGCCACTTTGCGGCTCGCTTGCCTCTCGCCGCAATATCCGCGCCTGCAAATCGCGCCATACGTGAACGCCGACGCGATCCCCATGTTCCTTTTTTCATAAAAACGGTATACTTTCCCCATGACTATTTGGTTTGCCACAGGCAACGAGCACAAAAGGCGGGAGCTAGCCGCCATACTTGCCGGACATAGCGTTAAAATCCCTTCGGACGCAGGCGTCGCTGTTGATCCCGATGAAAGTGGAGACGCTTTTCTTGAGAACGCCTTTATTAAGGCCCGCGCGTTATTTGAGCTGACGTGCGAGCCGGTTGTCGCCGATGATTCCGGCTTATGCGTGGACGCTCTCGGCGGCAGGCCGGGCGTGCATTCCGCCCGTTACGGCGGCGGCGTCAATGGGAAACTGGCTTCTTCAGAACGAAACGCCCTGCTCCTCAAAGAAATCAGCGGCGCCAGCAGTATTGCCGGGCGCAGGACAGCCCGTTTTGTCTGCGCCATGGCGTTGGTTTTGAGCAAAGACCGTTTCTTTGCCGTGCAAGAAACGCTGGAAGGCGAAATAATCGGCGAAGAGCGAGGGACGGGCGGCTTCGGCTATGACCCGATTTTCTTTTTGCCGGAGCGGGGTCTCACCGTGGCCGAGCTTTCTGAGCGGGAGAAGAATCGCATAAGCCACCGCGCGAAGGCGGCGCGAGCCATTGGGAAGATGCTGGAAATCATATAAG
>JAIRTS010000287.1 GCA_031254795.1 Treponema sp. | reverse complement strand
ATCGGGGGCATCGCCGCCCCAGCAGGGGAACAACCGGTGGTTGTTCGCGGACATGTGTCCGACCGAACTCCTACAGTATACCAGGCAACCGCATGTTTTTATCATAACATCCCTTACCCTCTCAATTTCAAAACGTGTTTTATGCCATCGTTGATTCTATCACAGATTTGCGCATAAAATTGCCGTAGATTTTTATCATGGCAAGCCCTTTTGTCTCAATTTGTGTTAAGCGCTTTCCCCCATGCTGACAAAAAATACGCCTTATGATATAGTTACTCTAAATCTACTCGTTGTGGAACAGCCGTTTGTATAGCGCTAAAAAAGGAAAAAGTATTGAAATATCTCTACGAAACCCATCTCCATACTACTCAAGCAAGCGCATGCGCCATCTCACGCGGATCGGAATACATACGCGCATATAAGGCGCTTGGATATACGGGGATAATCGTTACGGATCATTTTTATAATGGAAACAGTTGCATAAGGAGGAACTTGCCGTGGCGCGAGTGGGTCGCGTGTTTCTGCAAAGGATATGAGGACGCGAAGGCGGAAGGCGACAGGCTTGGGCTGGACGTGTTTTTTGGGTGGGAAGAAACCTTTGACGGCGATGATTACCTAGTGTACGGGCTAGATAAGGATTGGCTGCTGGAACATCCGGAAGCCGCCTACTGGACGCGGGAAGAGCAGTACAGAATAGTAAAAGAAAACGGCGGTTGCGTGGTGCAGGCGCACCCGTTCCGGCAACAATACTATATAAATGTCATTCGCCTTTCGACCGGTTTGGTTGACGCGGTTGAGATAGCCAACGCCGGCAACGAGGAGCAATCGTACGACGCGCTTGCGAAGCGGTATGCGGAGCGTTTGGGACTGCCCGCGACCGCAGGCTCCGATATACACGACGCGGATCAAACCAGAACCGCGATGATGTTCGGCGTATATCTGGATGCTAGGATGTCATCCATACAGGACTATGTTCAAGCGGTGAAGCAAAACCGGCTTGAATTAAAAATGACGCCCGGCCGCTGTGATTGGCGGGGCAAGCCCGTTCTGCGGTTGCCGGTCGACATCATGGATAGGGATGGACGCGGCGCCGGACGAGATATATGGAAATTTTTTAAGGGAACCTCTGGAAACTCACCAGAGTTTCCAGAGGTTCCCTTAATACGGAGAAAGAGAGGCCGCAGTGAAATTTCTTAAAACTCTGAAAATAATGCGCGAAGAATTTCTGCATGTGGCGGCAGTTTTTCTGGCGTTCGTCTTTATGATATTTGTCGCCGTTTATTTTATACGTATGGTGAAAGATCATCTTGTTGAAAACATTGAAAGCATATTGAATACGGTGGAAGCGGTTGTATACGCGCATTTCCGTGAGGCTGAAGTCGTGCTGTTGAGCGCCTCGATTTCCATCCAGAATCATATGGATGACAACCTCTCGCAAGACCACATGAGAACCTACCTTGAAGAATTGTCGGATCAGATCAGGATATCGTCGTCTATGGGCGTATATGGTTTTATTGATGTGTATGGATATATAAATGGCGAGTTTATGGCGGGCAACCGCTGGATGCCATCGGCGGATTACGTCGCCGCGGAAAGACCGTGGTACATCGCCGCCATAAACGCCGACGGCGCCATCGGGTATACCACACCCTATATTGATAAAGAGACGGGAGATATCGTGGTGTCGGCGGCCAGGCTCTTGGACTACGGGGGCGAGCGGGGGATTATCGCGGTTGACATTTATATGAACGAGATATCCACATATGTCACGAACCTCAAAGCCGCGAACGGCGGATACGGGATGCTCATCAATCAGGATTTTGTCTATATGGCGCATCCCGACAAAAACTTCCTGGGGAAACACATCAATGAACTCGGCGCGAAGTACGCGGTGAACTACGCCGAACTGGAAGAAGATCTCGTAGAAAGGATAAAGAATTATTCCGGCGTCGCGTTGACAGGATATGGCGGGCGTGAGATGGAAGGATTTTTCCGCAAGCTGGAATACGGCTGGTATATCGGCGTAGCGGTTCCGGTTGACATCAACTACCATACATCGTACTTGATGGTGTTTGTTTTTTCAGTGGCGGCGTTAGTCTTTATACTGACTCTGAACTATATTGTCACCAAAATGAATAAAGCGAGAATGAAGGCGGATCAAGAAAACAGGAGCAAAACCTCCTTCCTTGCCCGCATGAGCCATGAAATCCGTACGCCCATGAACGTTATTCTCAGTCTTGTTGAGGTCATACTGAGAAAGAACATAGCGGATGACGTGCGGGAACAACTGATGATCGTCAAACAATCAAGCGCCACCTTGCTCGCCCTCATAAACGACATTCTTGATTTTTCGAAGATGGAAGCCGGGCAATTGCAGCTTGAAGCGAAAAAGTACAACCTGCCCTCTCTTATTAATGACGCTACGAACATTATTCGCATGAGGATCGCCGACAAGCCTTTGAAGTTGATCATACAGAAAGAAGACGATACGCCTTCCGCGCTTATCGGTGATGAACTCCGCGTCAAACAAATATTGATAAACCTTCTGACCAATGCGGTGAAGTACACTCCAGCCGGACATGTTGAGCTTCATGTCAGTGTGAAGAAAAAGGACGACGCGCAGCTTATCCTGTTTTTCAAGGTGAGCGATACGGGCATTGGCATCAAACAAAAAGACATGGAGCGTTTATTCGCGGAATTCAGCCGCGTTGACACGAAGCGCAATCAGGGTGTAGAAGGAACGGGGCTGGGGCTTGCCATTGTCAGGAACCTTTGTAAAGCGATGGACGGCGATATAACCGTATCAAGTGTGTATGAACAGGGAAGCGTCTTTACCGTTTCTCTATTGCAAGGGTTTCTCATGGAGAATCCGGCGCTTGAAGAGCAGCAGCCGGAAGAGCGAGAGAATGAGATCAATCCACCCTTTGTCGCGCCGGACGCCCATGTACTGGTGGTTGACGATATTGACACCAATTTGATGGTCGCGGAGGAATTGCTGAAATTCTATGAATTGCGGGTCGACACCTGCACAAGCGGCGGCAAGGCCTTGCTTCTTGTGCGGGAAAATTTTTATGATCTTGTCTTTATGGATCACATGATGCCGGAAATGGACGGCATCGAAACAACCCGAAGAATTCGGGCTATGGGAGGAGAGGACGATCTCTATTTTCAGCGCGTGCCAATAGTCGCCCTGACCGCTAACGCGCTTGTAGAGTACCGTGAATTATTCCTCCAAAGCGGGTTTAACGATTTTCTCGCTAAACCTATTGAAGTGGAGAAGCTCCATGGCATCCTGAAAAAGTGGCTTCCTCCAGAGAAGCGGCAAGCCATGGGGAAATCGCAGGCAAGCGAGGAGGATGGCGGCGCGGGCGATCTTGTCATAAGCAATATTGACGTTCAGGCTGGCGTCAGAAATACGGGAGGATCGTTCTCCTCGTATTTGCGAGTGTTGCGGATTTTTTACAACGATGCGGAAGAGCGCTTTGCGCGCATCAAAAACGCCGCCGCGGAAGGCGACGCCAAACTGTACACCACCATGGTTCACGCGCTCAAAAGCGCGGCCCGAAGCGTCGGCGCGACCGAATTCGGCGATTTTGCGGAAGCCCTGGAAGCCGCGGGCAGAGCCAGAGACATCCCTATTATACGCAGGCGCACGGACGAATTGCTTAATCAGTTGCGCGCTCTCCTTGCCAATATAAAGGATTTCTTGGAGCGGCACACGTTAGAAGTGGAAACGAGCGACTTGACCTTGTCAAAGGAGCAGTTGGAAAATTTGAACCGGGCGCTGTCCAATATGAAGGTGTCTGAGATAGACAGTCTTATAATGGAATACAAAGCCTTGCCCATAAGCCGCGCCACGCGAGATGCCCTTGAAAGCATTGAAGAGAATATTTTGCTCTTTGAATACGAAAAAGCGGCCGCAGGAATCAACGAGATGCTGCTTAATATGTCCACCTGAAGCCGATTGACGGCATGGGTATGGGCAGTTGATAACTCGCCGTATTTGAGCCTTGATCTTCCTTGCCCGTATACGAGTTAAAAGACGAGTTTCGTTGCCGCGTCTCAAGCGAGGCAAGGATGTTTTCAACCGCGATATACACTTCCATTTGCCCCCTGCCGGCCCTGCTGTACGCAAAAAATGAAGCCTTGACATCCCACGTCAGGGCGAAACCATCCCGCTCCGTGTCGGAGTAGAGGCTTGGACGTTTGTACTTCTGAATAATATCCACAGGATGCCCGTGTTCATCAAGAACGATCACCGGATAACTGGAAATCTCCCCGGCGACTGTTTTAGGCGCGCCGGACGCGAACCCGAAACGGGTCGCGATATTGAAAGACCGAAGCGGTTTGATGTTGAGCACAAGGTTCAGATTGTGAAACCGGTGAAAATTAGGATAGAACCAATCCGCCGTATAGCTGTCGCTTGCGGGATTCCGGTACCGCGCCCAATTAAACGAGTAGGAAATCCAGCCGTCCCAATAGCGCGAGCTTGTTTTTTGAAGCATGACGTCAAATCCCCATATCCGCCCCTCTCCGTCAAATTTGCGTGCAATGGCGATGGTCTGATTTACGCTGTTCGTCACAAGCGCGGAATACGCTCTGTCGAATATGCGCTTGTAGTACCCTTCAACATTGACGCTGAAACCCAAAAAATCAAGTTTTATTCCCGCGATTGATGTCCACGAGCGGTTTTGTTTGAGTTCAAAGTCACCAACGCCATCTCCAGACTGAATGCTGGAAATGTTGTCGGTTATTGACGAAAAAAGCCCGGATCCGATGGTTGCGGTGATTTTGTCAAAAAAGCCCGTGTTCCGCGCGATGTTCCAGTCAAGGTTGAGGCGGGGATTGAGCGCGGGCAGGGTTTGCAACGTGAAATCCTTGCCGGCAAAGAAGAGGTGATCGACTCGAAAGCCAAGCTCTCCGCCGAACCGCTTTTGGGGAGAGGTGTATTCCAAAAGAGTGTAGGCTGATGATGTAAGCGTCTGATTGGCGGAGGAGTTGTTGTAATTCGCAGGATAATTGAGATACACAGGGTGTTTTTTTCCATCGCTGCCTTGCAATCCATCTGAAAACGGCGGAGTTACAGCCAGCATTTCAAGCGCCGCTTGATCGTGTTCTTCCAATTCGTACCGCGCGTATAACCCCTGGACGCCAGCGGCAAATAAAAACCCTTTGCCCACATCCCAGTCGTAATCCACTCTCGCTTGATAGTTTGCCGTAGTGTCCACCATGTCCGCGAACATGGTGGTGTCAACAGTGTAGGTCTTTTTGGTTATAATGTTCCCAAACAGTGTCAAGAAATCATCAGAATACGGCACGGTCAAATAGTAATCAATAAACCCGTTGAGTTTAGTCCGCAGGAAGCCTCCGCCGAGGGACGCTTTCAACGCCATATTCGGCTTCGGGTTGAATACAAGCCCCGTAATCAGAAAACCTTGCAGGTTAAACCACTCAAAGTCAAAATCCGTATGCATCGTCATGCCATCGTACTCAATCGGATTGTTGTAGAACGCGCCCACACCGTCGCCGCCTATAAAGCCGAACATAGTCCCTTCAAAATTCTGTGTAAACCGGTAATTCGCGCCAAACGCCGCGCTCCTGATATACGGGGCGATTTTGATGTAGTTCACCTCTTCAACAGCCAGTTTCGCCAGAGAAACAAAGAGATCCCAGTAGGTCGCCTTTCCCATGATCATAACGCCGCCTTTGCCAAAGAGCGGATAGGATACGTTGAGGTTTGCGGCGCTTGAAGACAAGCCTAGTTCAAGCTCAACATCAAAAGGATCCGGCTTGCGCCCGGTTATTTCAAGCAAGCCTGATATGGTATGCCCATACCGGCTGGAAAACACCCCGTGCGAAAGCTGGGCGCTCTGCGCCATGCGCGGGTCAAAGATGGAGACCCCGCCTCCCCAGTGGTAGGGATTTTCTATGTAAAACCCATCGAAAACTGCGGTCAGATCCCCAGGCTCCCCGCCCCGAATTGAAGGCATGGCGTTGAACATGCCTGTATAGCCAACACCGGGAAGGAGCTTGATCGATGTCATAACATCTTCAATAACGCCGATTTCAGCGGTACGCGCCAAATCTCCGCCGGAAATCGCCACGCTGCGTCCGGTTTTGGTTTCACTCTCACCGGGTTTTTGCGCCTCAACAACGAGTTCTCTATTTTCCAGTCCCGCGCCGCCGCTCAACCGCAGTCCGACGGTAAAGGTTGTTCCAGAGGGCGGCACGATGAAGATCGCGTTCTCATATCCCGGATACGCTATCTGCAACCGCGTCTGCCTGTTGTCAGGAACCACAAGCGCAACCCTGCCGTTTTCATCGGTCGCTTTTTCGTCGCCATTGCCGCCGCCTTCCGCCCGGATAATCGCCCCCTCAAGCGGCATGTCAAGCTCAATGTCCTCTACAATGATGGTTACATCTCGCGCGTACAGAGGACGCCCAGCAAGAATCAAAAGAAGGATGAGCGGCATAGACCGTAAGATTTGACGAACCGGCGAATATATATATGGCATAACAGTCCCTATTACTATAACTATTGTTATGAAAAAAGCAAGCGTTATTCGCGGTATGGCCTAGTACTCCCCGAAGGTTGAATTTTCGGATATAAGAACCTGTTCCAAAACGCGAGCTGCGTTTGCGAGCTACGTTTGCGAGCTGCGTTTGCGAACTGCGTTTGCGAACTGCGTTCGGGTTAGTTTTGGAATAGGCTCACTTGACAACAATTTTTAACTTGTTTGTGGCGCCGGCGTTCATTTGTACGGAAAGAAGCGAAATCAGCGCCGGCGGGGTTGTCTTCGCCTCGGGCGGTATTCAAAAACAGTCCGGAATGACGCCAACCGGCATTTTGGAGGCGTCTCCATGACTTCGAGAGATGCCTGTAAACTTCAAATGGCGTTCAATTCCGAGCGGTTCACGTGGTTTTTCAATTTCATAATAAATTCGCCGCTCAAAAAGGATTCTTTCTTCATCGGTCATGTTGCCTCTGCCAACTTCTTTTCCATCTCATACGGAG
>JAIRTS010000278.1 GCA_031254795.1 Treponema sp. | reverse complement strand
GATTTCAGTCAACTCTATTTTCCCTAGCGGAACGTGAGCGTCCGCGGCGTCAAAAACCGAACGGGAAAACCTCTCATTCATTCGGGGGAGATAGCTTTCAACGAGAAAATGGTTTTCTTCCTCAATCGTACTAATGTCGGCAAGCCTTAACTCTTGCGAACTTTAGCCCGATGCCAGCCTGTCCTGCCCCAGCCCCTTGCTTCCGTTCCATCCACTCTTTAACCTGAGGGTTGTCCGCCACTATAACTTCTATTCTCGGCTTCGCGCGCGCCCTTCCGAAACACCTCGTGGGTTTGGTTGTCCCGGAAAACAGTTCGCCGTCCGTGGAGTCAGCAAAGGCGTTTTTCTTGTCGCAATGAACTGCCCCGCCGCGCTTGTCACAATCTCTATCTCTTCAACTTCCCTAATATTACCCACCACTAGTGCCGTCCCAAAGTCCCGGCATTTTTCACGGCATGCTTTCATTGCCAACTCGCGTGTTTCTTCACTTATCCGCCGGTTTGACTTTTTCCCTGCGTTCCCTTGTATAAGGGCTTTGTCTCTTTCCTCAGCGTAGACCGCGTAAATACGTTCTCCCTGTCGATAGCTTATTTTAGTTTTTTCGACGCGGCTTTCACGCTCATTTTTCCCCGTTTCACGAATTTCATCACTTTTCCTCTCTCTTGCAAAAATTGTAAAAAAGCAGTATATTAAATATGTTCAATAACATGGTTGGTTGTCGAACGTGTCTTGCAATTTTTCGTCAACGAACCGAAGGTTCGCCGGTTGCGAAGTTGCGTTTTTTCATAAAGAGCTTGTTCGGAAGCTGGAATTTTCGAACGACTCTATTGGACTTGTTCAATAATCCGGTTGGTTATCTCACAAGTCGTTTTTTAGCGGTTGTTGGCGAACCTTTGGTTCGACAGAAACAGAAGTTTCTGAATAACTCTATTATAAAAGTCCGTTTTATGAACCAGTCCGCCCTTTAGGGCAGGGTGTCTTGTCCGCGTTGCATCAGGGACGAGGTTCATTCTGTCCGGAAATTATGTAATTGTGGGGTCTACTGCCACATTTTTGTTGGCGACGCCAATTTTAACCGCTCTGAAGGGCGGGGTAGTAGACCTCATTGCGAATAAAAAAATGCCGTTTATAACGCAAAGTTCCATACAGGAAGTCATTGACAAAATGGACGCCGTGGCGGTTATGGGCGATTATGTGCGTCTTGAAAACCGGAGCGGACGCTTCATGGGTCTCTGTCCCTTTCATAACGAAAAAACGCCGTCCTTTTCGGTGAATCCCGATCTCAAGCTGTACCACTGCTTCGGGTGCGGCAAGGGTGGCACCGTACTGAACTTCATCATGGAGATGGATAAACTCTCCTTTCCTGAAGCAGTGGAAACCCTTGCCAAACGATTCGGCGTGGCGCTCCAGTATGAGGCGGGCGGCAATGCTGAGACCGACAAATATGCGGCTAAAATCGAGGCTCTTTTCGACTTGTACTCCCGTGTCGCGGGCAGCTTTCACTATCTGCTTGCCAAAACGCCCCAGGGAAAGCCCGCCCTGACCTATGTGCTGTCCCGGGGCGTTTCATATGAAATGGTGGAAAAATTCAAGCTAGGTTACGCGCCCGCCGACAGGGAGTGGCTGTTCAAGTTTCTTTCCAAGAAGGGGTATTCCGAAGAATTTTTGGCGGAGTCCGCTCTCTTTTCGCGGAAACACCCCCGGATGAGCTTTTTCGCCGGCAGGCTCATTTTTCCCATAAACGACCGGCAGGGGCGCACGACGGCTTTCGGCGGCCGGCTTCTTTCCGGAGACGGTCCAAAATACCTCAACACTTCGGAGTTCGCTCTCTATAAAAAGGGACAAACCCTCTTTGCCGTGGACGCAGCCCTTTCCGAAATAAAAAAGACAAAGGAAGTCTATATAGCGGAAGGCTACATGGACGTGATAGCGCTCCACCAAGCGGGCGTGACCAACACGGTGGCGCCGCTCGGCACTGCGTTTACCGATGAGCAGGCGCGCCTCCTCCGCCGGTTTGCCGAGCGCGTCAATCTTATCTTTGATTCGGACAACGCGGGGCAGACTGCGGCGGTAAAGGCGATTCTCACCTGTAGGCGGAATGGGCTTATCGCTTACATTGTAACGCTGGATGAGATGGCGCAGATTGCGGCGCAGTCTGCGGGGCAAGCCGGACGGATCCACGACGATGAATCCGAAAGCGCCGCCAATGACGCGGGCGCCTTTAAAGACGCCTTGAAAGAAGTTATTAACATGAAGGATCCTGCCGATATTTTGAAAGAATTCGGAAAAGAAGTGTTGAAAAATTGTATGAAAAATGTTATACTGGATGAGGATTATCTTATTGCCCGTAGCAAGGCGCTCTACAATACAAATGTTTCTGAAGGAAAATTCAAAGTGGCGGCTTTTGTTTTTCCCTATTTGGAAACATTGGATTCAGAGGTTATTCGGGACGCCGCGCTGGGTCGGCTTGCCGACGCCCTGCATGTGGAGCGTGAGGCGGTGAGGAACGATTACAACAACAGGCGGACGAACGCGGTCGCGCGTCATTCCGCGAGGGGAACTTCCCATGATCAATATCCTCGCAACGTCCCCCTGCGAATGAACGAGGAGCTTTTTTTACTCGCGGTGGTGGCGGTAAACGATAGTCTCTATTCCCAATTCCGGGCGCGACTCTCAATGGAGGAGATCGAAGATCCCGCCGCAAAGGACATTTTTATCGCATTAGAAGAATGTTTTGTTCACGATGAAACAGGTTTAGACGCTCTTTTGCCGCGTATAACTTCAGAGAACGTGCGGAAATTTATTGTCGAACGAGGCGTTACGACCGAATTTTCATCGAATCCAGAACAACTCATCTCCGACGGCATAAAAAGGATTAAACAGAAGCGAATTGAACGCAGATCGGCTAAAATTGTAACGGAGCTCCGCCTCATCGAAAGCAACCAGAACAAAGATGAAAACACGTACCGTTCGGCGGCGCTTGACGATGAATTGCTCCTTGAAAAAATGCATATTGACACCGAATTGCGCAAACTAAAGGAAAATAAAGAATGACGGAAACAAGAGAAGATGTAGCGCTTGATCCCGCAATCATTAAATTGATTGAATACGCAAAGGAAAAGATGGTTCTCTCGTACGAGGAGCTTTCTGACTATTTGCCCGAGCACATCACTAACACCGATAAGATCGAAGAGGTGTGGGCGCTTCTCCAAAAGAACAATGTACAGCTTGTTATTGAAGAAGACGTCTTGACCGACGATGAGATCGGGGAGGAAACAGAAAAAGTCCAGAATCCTGAAAAAAAGCGCATGGTGATGACCGGCAAAGAGACCTCGGTCGATGATCCGGTGAAGTTGTATCTACGGGAGATCGGGAGGGAAAACCTTTTGACCGCTGAGCAGGAAATTGAGCTTTCCAAGCTGATGGAAGATGGAAAGAATATCATCCAAAGCGTGGTCAAAAGATCCGGTCTCATCATAGGCGAATTTTACCAGATCGGCGAAAAGGCTTTTACAAGGAAAGATTTTAAGGAGATGAATCTTTCCAAAAAGGAGATGACCGAACACCAAAGCGAACATCGCAGGCTCAATCAGTTCTACAAAGAAACGCTCAAAGCCATTTTTCCTGATATAAAGGCCTATGTAGAGATGAAGCGGCGCGTCATAAGCCGGGGTGGCAACCTTTTTGAAGACAAAGATCTCTCCGCCCTCCGCGTTAAGATCATGTCGGTTATTGAAAAAGCGGAAATTCATCCTGAAGAAATCTTGAGTTTTTCCGAAAAATTCATCCTCGCTTCCAAAAAGATCAAACGCTACAAAAAAGAGCAGGAGCGGCTCGAAAAATACTTGCATGTCAGTTCCATGCGGGAGTTGCGCAACTTGGGCAGAGGGCTTGCGGTGCGGGAACAACGGGAGCGCATTGAAGAGAGCCTCGGGTTTTCGGCGGACGAGATCAAGGAGAATATACGTCTGATTCAGCTTACAGAAAAGAAACTGCACCAAATGAAAGCCGAGTTTGAGGAAGCCATTGAAAACATCAACGCTATGGCAAAGGAGATCAATCGCGGACGCATTATGCTGAAAAACGCCAAAGACAAGCTCATCAAGGCGAACTTGCGGCTTGTGGTGTCCATCGCCAAAAAGTACACGAACCGTGGACTGCAGTTTTTCGATCTGGTGCAGGAAGGCAACATAGGGCTTATCAAGGCGGTTGAAAAGTTTGAATACCAGAAGGGCTTCAAGTTCTCCACCTACGCGACATGGTGGATACGTCAGGCGATAACCCGTTCCATTTCAGATCAGGCGCGTACGATCCGCGTGCCGGTTCACATGATTGAGCAGATCAACAAGGTGGTGCGCGAATCCCGGCAACTTATGCAGGCGCTGGGCAGAGAGCCGTCTGACGACGAGATCGCTGAAAAACTCGGGTGGACGAACCAGAAGGTGAAAAGCGTGAAAAACGTTGCCCGCGAACCGATTTCCCTTGAAACGCCCATCGGTGAGGAAGAGGATTCGCTTTTGGGTGACTTCATTGAGGATAAGGAAGTGGAGAATCCCGCGAATTGTACGGCGTTTGTGCTGTTGCAGGAAAACCTCGCCGAGGTGCTCAACACCTTGCCGCGCCGCGAGCGGGAGGTGCTTGAGATGCGTTTTGGTTTTGGCGATGGGTATTCCTTGACGCTTGAGGAAGTGGGGCTCTGTTTCAACGTCACCCGCGA
This sequence comes from Treponema sp., assembly GCA_031254795.1. Classification (GTDB taxonomy): domain Bacteria; phylum Spirochaetota; class Spirochaetia; order Treponematales; family Breznakiellaceae; genus JAIRKH01. The sequence goes on along the minus strand of JAIRTS010000278.1, from coordinate 723 downwards.
GCGCATTCGTCAGATTGAAGCGAAGGCATTGAGAAGGCTCAGAAATCCGCGCTTGAGCAACAAGATCAAAGATTATTTGGATCATTTAAATTAAGAGGAGAAAAGCATGGCAATGGATGAGGTTTTTGACAAGTTGCGCAGTTTGCAGGATATACTGTCAAAAAAGATCGAGTTGGAGCGGGAAATTGAGGAGAGTCCTAAAATTTTGACCGATCAGGAAGAAGTTTTAGCCCGCTACAAAAAGAATTTTATTGAAAAAAATCAAGAATATGAAAAGAAAAGGGCTACGGTAGGCGAATTTCGCAACCTGCTTTTTGAGGCGGAGAGCTCCCGCGAACGAGCGGAAAGAAATATCGGGTCAGCCGAGACCTTCAACATGCGAGAATACGAAATTTTGGATAGGGAACGGCGGGACTCCGCTGAAAAAGAGCAACAATATCGTAAGAATGTCCAGCAGGAAGAGCGGGAGCTTTCTGATCTGAATGAGGAGATCAAGCGGATCTCCAGTCTCATTGAATTGCAGGAAACAGAGTTGTCGGAGCGCAGGCAGCGCATTGATGAAGATCTGTCCGTGAAAAAATCCACATTGGCTGCACTTGAGGCACAGGAAAAAGAAATATCTTCTGGCCTTGACGAGGAATTGCTTTTCAAGTTCGACCGCATCATCAGGAACAAGATGGGAAAAGGCATTGTCGCCATCAAAGGCGGCGTGTGCGCCGGTTG
>JAIRTS010000269.1 GCA_031254795.1 Treponema sp. | reverse complement strand
GTATGGACGGCTCGCTTTATAAGAGGTGTTTATGGCAAGATTGCAAACCGCTCCTATTTTCTCGGACAATATGGTGGCGCAGAGAGATGTGGATGTTCCGGTGTGGGGAACGGGCGTTGAGGGGAGCGTTGTCACGGTGAGTTTCGCCGGCGCCGAGTCCCGGGCTGTTGTACGCGATGGGGAGTGGCGGTGTTTTCTTCCGCCGCGGAACGCGGGCGTCGCGGGCAGTCTGCGCGTGTCGGATGGGATCGATGAAATCTGTTTCGAAAATGTCATAGCGGGCGATGTTTGGCTTGCGGGCGGGCAGAGCAACATGGAGCTGGAGTTGCGGGATTGTCTTAATGGCGCGGAGGAGCTCGCCGCGTGCGCGAATCCCAGGATCCGCGTATATCAAGCCGTGAAACGGGCGGTTGTTGACGACGGGTTTTTGAGAGCCGAGCGGAACAACGGGTGGAAGGCGTGCGCTCCTGACACGGCGGGCGCGGTGAGCGCGGTCGCTTATTTCTTCGCCCGCAAGGTCGTGGCGGAGACCAATGTGCCTGTCGGGATCATCGGCTGCAACTGGGGCGGCTCGTCTATAAGCTGTTGGATGAGCGAGGAGCAACTCCAGCGGAGCAGGGCGGGGCAGCGGTGCCTTGACGATTACGCGGCCCGTGTCGGCGGCAAGAGCGACGAGCAATGGGACGCCGAGATGGAGGCGTATTTCGCGGACTGGCGGGCGTGGGACGCCCGCGTGCGGGCGCGGCGCGCGCTTGATCCCGCTGTTGGGTGGGAGACGTTGAACGCCGAGTGCGGCGAATGTCCGTGGCCCCAGCCCGCCGGCAGAAAAAGCCCCTACCGCCCGGCAAATCTGTACCATTCCATGATCCGCCGCGTCGCTCCCTTCGCCTTGAAGGGTTTTCTCTACTACCAGGGGGAAGAGGACTGGAGCCGCGCCGGCGACTACGCCGAATTGATGTGGTATCTCATCGATCAATGGCGCGGGGACTGGGGCGATGGCGCGTTGCCTTTTCTTTTCGCGCAGCTTCCCATGTACGCGTCAAAGAGCGAGTATGAGGCGGGGCTTGAAAACAACAAGCAATGGTGCGTTCTTCAGGAGAATCAGTACAAGGCGTCGCGGTTTGTCGCCAACACGGGCATGGCGGTCATCATTGACTGCGGCGAATTCGACAATGTTCACCCGCTCGACAAGCAGACTGTGGGTTTCAGGCTCGCGTTGCAGGCGCTTAAAAAGGTGTACGGCAAGGATGTGGCCGCCGACGGCCCCATTTTCCGCAGGGCCGTGAACGAGGGAGGGGTCATCCGCGTGTATTTCGACAACGCCGGGATTGGGCTTGAAAGCAGGGGCGCGTTGGAGGGCTTTGAGGTTGCGGGCGAGGACGGCGGGTACCACAGGGCTGAGGCGAGGATCGAGGGCGGAACCGTAGTCGCCTTTTCGGACGCGGTGGCGGTTCCCACGCGAGCGCGGTATGCGTGGATCAAGTGGGGTCCCGCCCCCTTATACGCGAGGAACGGGCTTGCGGCGATGCCTTTCAGAAGTTGCGAGGCTGATCTCTAATGCGTTTTTCCCCTTTTGTCAATGCGCGCGATCTTGTTCCCCGCTTCGCCGAATTATTCGCCAGGGGCGGCTATTCGCGGGCGGCTTTTGGGAAAGACTGCCTCGCGGGGCTTATGGTGGGCGTTGTCGCCATGCCGCTCGCCATGGCGTTCAGCATCTCGGCGGGCGGAACCCCGGCCCAAGGTCTGTACACCAGCATCATCGCGGGCTTCTGCGTGAGCGCTTTTGGCGGCAGCCGCTTCCAGATAGCGGGGCCGACCGGCGCGTTTGTGGTCGTCATTTTTGGCGTGGTGGCGAAGCATGGCATGGAGGGGCTTTTCGCCGCTTCAATGCTCGCGGGACTCATGCTCATTGCCATGGGATTGTGCGGACTTGGCAAATTTATTAAATACATTCCATATCCGGTTACGACCGGTTTTACCGCCGGCATCGGCGTGTTGATTTTTTCCCAGCAGGTGGAAGATTTTTTCGGCATGGCCATAGAGAAAAGCTCGCCTGAATTTTTTGAGGAGTGGGTGCAATACATTAAAGCGATTCCCACGGTTGATATCGCCACCCTTGCGGTGGGACTCGGCGCTATGGCGGTTATTGTGCTATTGCGCGTCTTCGCTCCTCGTATTCCGGGCGCGGTTGTGGGCGTACTGGCGCTCACCATCGTGCGCGTGGTCTTCAAGCTGCCGGTCGAAACCATTCAGACCCGTTTCGGCGGCATACCGTCAAGCATGGCGATGCCGCGCCTGCCGCTTATCACGTGGGAAGTGGCGCGGGACGTGATTCCGGACGCCTTCACCATCGCGTTGCTCGCCGCAATCGAGTCCCTGCTCTCCGCCGTGGTCGCGGACGGCATGACCGGCGACCGGCACAACTCCGATGGCGAGCTTGTCGCGCAGGGCATAGGCAATGTCGCCTCGGCCATTTTCGGCGGCATACCGGCGACCGGCGCGATTGCCCGCACCGCGACAAACATCAAGTCCGGCGCGGCAAGCCCTGTGTCGGGCATTGTACACTCGGTCGCGCTTGTGCTGTTCGTACTCTTTCTCGCGCCGGCCGCCTCCGCGATTCCACTCGCCTGCCTTTCCGCAGTGTTGATGATCGTCTCGTGGGACATGAGCGACATTCCCCGCGTCATCCGCATCATAAGAACGGCGCCGAAAAGCGACGCGAGCGTGCTTATAGCGACATTCGTCCTTACCATCATCGTTGATCTGACATTCGCGGTTGAAATGGGCGTGATTCTTGCGATTTTCCTGTTCCTGCGCCGCATGATTGAGGTTGGCGGCATAAAAAGCGCGAATAGCGATCTGAGCGTGAAATTGGCGCGCGAAGGCGTCGACAACCGGAGCGTGGACGCCGATTCGATTAGGGCGTTGCGTCAACATGATATTGAGGTGTACGAGATAACCGGCCCCTTCTTTTTTGGCGTCGCGGACATGTTGCAAAACACCCTGCGTCACATCTCAAAATCGTCCAAAGCCATTGTCCTGCGCATGAAAGATGTTCCCGCCATTGATTCAACGGGCATCGCCGCGCTTGAGTCCTTTCTCTCCCAGTGCCGGCGCCGGAAAATAACGCTTATTCTCGCCGAGATACACGATCAGCCCAAAAGCGCGCTTGAAAAAACCGGCTTCATGGCGAATGTGGGGGAGGAAAACATCGTTTCCACGCTCGACGAGGCGATAGTTCAAGCCGGGCAAAGAGGGCGCGATGGATAGCGGCGCTGTCGGCGGCGCTGTTAGCGTGCAAAAAGCCCTTGTTTTGACCGTTATTATGGGAGCGGTCATCTTTTTTTGCCGGGCTTTCCCGTTCCTGATCTTTCGGGACAAGCCGAAAGACGGCGCCGCCAAAGACAACGCGCCGTTTTCCGCGTTCCTCGCCTTTGTTGAAAAAGTGGCGCCGCCGGTCGCCATGACCGTCCTCGCTTTCAACGCGCTCGCCTCTTCGGTGAAAGACGCCGTGCTGGAGAGCCACGGCGTAGCCGGCATCCTTT
>JAIRTS010000238.1 GCA_031254795.1 Treponema sp. | reverse complement strand
TGGTCGGTTATCTTCATCAACTCGCAGGCTTTGTTGATACGGTACTGGATAAGGAAATCCTGGGGGCTTGTGTCAAGCACGCTCCTGAAGACCTTGCCCAGATAACTGCGGTCAAGGTTGCAAAAAGCCGCGATGTCCTCAACGCTGATCTCATCCTGATAATATTGCTCGATAAAGGACAAGGATTCCTGGATATAAAAATCCCGCGGGCTTCCTCCTGTCGCTTTTTTTCGCAAAGAGGATGAATCCATGAGAGCGCTCATAAACAGGTAAAGACGCCCGATGACGGAAAGCGGCGGGCTGTCTTTGCCTCGGACTATGGCCAGAAGCTCGTCCTTCATCTTTTCCCGTTCCTCGGTGTTTTTACTGGTGTATATGGGGTGACTGAAGGTGAGTCCCGCCTGGATCATCAGTTCCCGGGCTTTGAGGCCGTCAAACTCCACCCACGCGTAGGTCCAGGGATCCTTCTCGTCGGCGATATAAAAGGTGTGTTGCCGGGGCCAGATAAGAAAGCCCTGTCCCCGCTCCCCCAGGTGATAGGTGTTCAGCCTATTCCGGTCGTCACGGGCTTCAAACCGGCCCTTGCCTGAAAGAATATAGTGAAAAAGAAAATGGTTGCGGGTCGCGGGGCCGAAGGAATGAAGGGGATCGCATTCCTCGTACCCGAACTGATACAGGGAAAGATCTATAAAATTCTCTTTGGGGAATATTCTACAAAAGGACTTGTCCATAGAGCGATTCTGTTTATATATCATAATACGTCTATATATAACAAAAGTCAAGGTAATATCGCAAAATAATATAATTTTTTCCTCTTTATTGAATAGACAATGACAGAGGCCGCCTTTAAACTCTCGAGTAACTTTACCAATTATATGGAGGATCAGTATGAAGAAAGGTGTTTTTTTACTTGCCTGCGCGGCGGCGCTTATGTGCCTGTCCGCCTGTCAAAAGCAACATGCCCCGGGTCAAGCCCAAAGCGCTTCCGCCGGGGATGTCACGCTCAAACTCGGAATCTGGGACAAAAACCAGGAAGGCGGCATTACGCAGGTCTTGAAAGATTTTACCGCCCAGACCGGCGTCAAGGTGGAGGTTGAGATTACCCCCTGGGAACAGTATTGGACCCTGCTTGAGGCGGCGGCGACCGGCGGCGCGCTGCCCGATGTGTTCTGGATGCACTCGAATCAGGTTATCCGCTATGAATCGTCAGGACTGTTAATGGATCTTACCGAACGGATAGAAAACAGCGACATCGCCGATCTGGCGAATTTTCCGCCGGATCTGGTCGGGCTTTATTCCCTCAACGGCAGGAATTACGCCATTCCCAAAGATCTGGACACCATCGCGCTTTTCTACAACAAGAAAATATTTGACGAGATGGGCGTCGCGTATCCCACCGATCAATGGTCGTGGGATGATTTCGCGGACGCCGCGAGAAGGCTGACAAACGAGGAGCATTACGGGTACGCCGCGGCGCTTTTTGGCCAGGAAGGGTATTTCAACTTCATATTCCAGAATGACGGCTGGGTTATCAGCGAGGACAAGAAAACGTCCGGGTTTGACGATCCAAAAACAATCGAGGCCGTCCAGTTTTTCGTCGATTTTGTGAGGAACGGCTCTTCGCCCGACCTCAGCGTCACGGCGGAAAATACGCCGGCGGCTCTGCTTGAGGCGGGGAAAGTCGCGATGGGGACATTCGGCTCGTGGATGCTCTCCGAATTCAAGTCAAACGAATATGTGGCCGCCAACTGCGACATTCAGCTTCTGCCCAAAGGACGCGACGGCACGCGGGCTACGGTGTACAACGGACTGGGCTGGGTGGCCGCGGCGAATACGGAACACCCCGAGGAAGCATGGAAATTGCTTGAATTCTTCTCAAGCCGCGAAGCACAGAAAAAATTGTCCGCTACGGGCATCGCTATTTCGGCGTTCCTCGGCGCCTCGGACGCATGGTACAAGACAAGCGATTTGTTCAATTTAAAAGCCTACGCGGATCAGATTCCCTATGGACGGTTTTATCCGTTCAGCAGGAACGCCGTGGTTTGGCACAATATGATAGATGAGAAACTCCGCGACGCCCTAAGCGGAATCACCTCTGTTCCCGACGCGTGCCGCGACATCACGCGGACGATGAACCAGATGCTGGCCGCTGAACAGTAAGGAGGGAGCTATGTCCGCGATTACGCAACGGCGAAAGGAAGAAGCGGTATGGGGATTGAGCTTTATTATCCCCACCGTGGCGGGACTGGTTATCCTCAATATAATCCCGATATTCCAGACAGTATGGCAGTCGCTTTTTAAGATGGGGGATTTCGGACGCGGCAATATGTTTGTGGGCATCCAGAATTATCTGTTTCTGTCGCAGGACAGGCAGTTCTGGCGGGCGCTGCTCAACACATTCGCCTACGCGGCGCTGGAGGTTCCACTCTCGATCATTCTCGCGCTGGCGCTGGCCATCATACTCAATAGAAAAATCGCGGGCAGGGCGTTCTTTAGGACGATTTTCTTCCTCCCGATGGTCGCCGCGCCCGCCGCTGTGGCGATGGTGTGGCGCTGGCTTTACAACGGCAGCTTCGGACTCATCAACTTTCTTCTTGGCAAGGGCGGCGTGGCGCCGGTGAACTGGATTTCTTCTCCAGACGGCAATGTCCTGTCGGTCGCCATTGTGGGGATATGGGCGTGTCTGGGGTATAACATGGTTCTGTTTCTGGCGGGCTTGCAGGACATTCCCAGAGATTACTACGAGGCCGCCGAGATCGATGGCGCGGGGCTGCTCCGCCGCCACGCGATTATTACGCTCCCGCTTCTTTCGCCCATTATATACTTTGTCGGAGTCACCCGGACCATAGCCGCCATGCAGGTTTTCGATCTGATATTCATGATGATGGATCGCAACAACCCCGCCCTTCCGAAAACGCAAAGCCTTGTCTATCTTTTTTACAAATACTCGTTCGTGGAAAACAACAAGGGGTACGGGGCGGCCATCGTCATGCTGCTTTTACTGGTTATTCTCCTGCTTACGGGCATCCAGCAGATGATCCAGAAAAGATGGGTGCATTATTCATGATAAATTATCCGCGACAACAAGGAGGATATGGTGTCTAATATGTTCCCTGACAAGACAGGTGGCAACAAGACAGACAACGTTTTTTTCGCAATACTGTCCGTATGCGCTCTGGCGATGGTCGTCCCTTTTTTGTGGATGATCCTCACCGCGTTCAAAACCACGACGGAAGCGACCAGCATCAATCCGTTCGTCATTTTTCCGGGCGCGTGGCGGACGGACTCTTTTTTTCATGTTATGCAAAACATGAATTTCGGACGTTTGTATTTTAATACCATCGCGCTTATCGCAGGCCGCGTTCTCTGCGCCGTCCTTACCGCGACAATGGCCGGATACGCTCTCGGGAGGCTCGAGTTCCCCTTGAAAACCTTCTTTTTCAGCCTTATCCTGGTTCAAATGATGGTGCCGAGCCAAATCTTCATTATTCCGCAATACCTGATGATCGCAAAGCTGAAGATGCTTAACACCATGTTCGCGCTGCTGTTCCCCGGTTTGATCACCGCGTTCGGCACATTCCTCTTGCGGCAGAATTTTATGTCGCTGCCCGCCGATGTTGAGGAAGCCGCCTATATGGACGGCGCGAACATCGGGCAAACGTTTTTATTCATCATGTTCCCGCTGGCACGTTCCGGCATAGTCGCGCTGAGCATATTCACGGCCCTGTTCGCGTTCAAAGAACTGATGTGGCCCCTCATCGTCAACACCGCGGCGGACGCCATGCCTCTTTCGGCGGCGCTCGCAAAGCTGCAAGGGCAATTCATAACCAACTACCCGGAACTCATGGCCGCGTCAATTCTGGCCTGCGTTCCCATGATTGTCATCTATCTGCTGTTCCAGCGGCAGTTCATTCAAGGCGTCGCCACTTCGGGCGGCAAGCTATAATAATTAAACCTACAGGAGACTTTTTATGCCAAAGATTACGTTTATGGGGGCGGGAAGCACGATCTTCGCCCGCAATGTTTTAGGCGACGCCATGTGTACGCCGGCGCTGGCGGAGAGTGAGATCGCCTTATACGATATTGACGGACAGCGGCTCAAGGAGAGCCGGGCGATCCTTGAGGCCGTCAACAAAGGGAAAGGCGGCAAGGCGCGGATACAAAGCCACCTTGGAAAGGAGCGGCGCCGGGACGCGCTCAAAGACGCCGACTTCGTGGTGAACGCCATACAGGTCGGCGGCTACGATCCCTGTACCATCACCGACTTCGAGATACCGAAAAAATACGGGCTGCGGCAGACCATCGCCGACACGCTGGGCATTGGCGGCGTCATGCGGGCGTTGCGGACCATTCCGGTGATGGAGGAGTTCACCCGCGACATGGAGGAGGCGTGTCCGGACGCATGGTTCCTCAATTACACCAATCCGATGGCTATGCTCTCAGGGTATATGCTCCGCTACACCGGGGTGAAAACTATAGGGCTTTGCCATAGCGTGCAGATATGCTCGGAGCATTTGCTCACGTCGCTCGGCATGGAGGACAAGCTGCCGGGCCGCGTTGAGAAGATAGCCGGAATCAACCACATGGCGTGGCTGCTTGAAATCCGGGACGCCGGGGGGAAGGATCTTTACCCGGAAATAAAAAAGCGGGCCGCCGAGAAGAACCACGCCGCCAGGAGCGGGGGTGAAAAACACGGCGACATGACGCGGTTTGACTACATCGAGAAACTGGGTTACTATTGCACAGAATCCAGCGAGCATAACGCCGAGTACAATCCTTTTTACATCAAATCCCGTTACCCCGAGCTTATCGAAACCTTTAACATTCCCCTTGACGAGTATCCCCGCCGCTGCGCGCGGCAGATCGCCGGCTGGAAAGAGGAATACGAAAAACTGGCGGGACAAAGCGAGCTGCCCCATGAGCGCAGCCACGAGTACGCGTCGTACGTCATGGAGGCGATAGTCACCGGAACGCCTTACAAGATCGGCGGCAACACGCTGAATTCCGGCGGGCTGATTTCCAACCTGCCCTTTGATTCCTGCGTGGAAGTCCCCTGCCTCGTGGACAAAAACGGCGTGACGCCCTGTTATGTGGGAGCCCTTCCCCTGCAGCTCGCGGCGATGAACATGAGCAACATCAACGCGCAGCTTCTGACTATTGAGGCGGCGCGTACGCGCAAACGGGATCACATATACCACGCGGCCATGATGGACCCGCACACGGCGGCGGAGCTGTCCCTCGACGACATTATCCGCATGGTAGATGAGCTAATCGAGGCGCATGGGAACTGGCTGCCGGAGTACAAATGAAACCAATCTCACTCGTTCTCGCCGCCGGCATGGGGAGCCCTGCGGCGGGGTGAAGCGGATTGACGCGGTGGGTTCGCGCGATGAAACCCCGCTTGATTTTTCAATCTATGACGCGAAACAAAGCGGCTACGGAAAAGTTGTCCACATCATCCGCAAGGACATTGAAAAGGACTTTCGGAAGCGGATCTTTGACCGCGTGGCGCGGAACATGGAGGCATCCTCTGTATTCCAAACGCCGGAGGCTTTTTTGACTGAAAAAGAGAACCGCCTCATTGATGCGCGCGTCATTGAGCTTGTCGAGAAAATCTAAAGGCCGATTGACAAAATATCAGATATAGGTTATATATGGTTAAAGTTTAAACCAATATGGAGGAAAGCGATGAAAAAAACGCTTGTTTTTTGTGGATTTTTTTGGATAATTGTTAGCGGTCTTTTCGCGCGTGGAAAAGCGGAAAAAAATAACGCCTTTATGTATGTAAAGGAACAAACACCGGAAATTTGCCTTGCCGCCGTTAGGCAAGACGGATTGAATCTTATGTATGTAAA
>JAIRTS010000233.1 GCA_031254795.1 Treponema sp. | reverse complement strand
GCATGAGATTACTTGACTGCCGATTTTGGTTTTCAATTCAGCATTTGATGTTAATTCTGTATAGGGGAATAATGGCAAAGAAAAAATCAAAGTACCACAATGATATGAATTGAAAGAACCTTGAAATTTATTAAGTTCTGCTCTTAAAGTTGATTTTTCTATAATATAGCAAGCATAATCAAATTTTTTTTATTTCTAGTAATTTCAATATTTTATTTTTTATACTATCTAAATTAAGTTGTATATAACCCATTTCTATTTATTTACCTCAGATTCCCCGATACTCGCTGACCCATATAGGGATAGCGAAGAAGCCGCAGGCTTCTCAACGAGGGGTGGAAGCCTCCACTGTCAACAAGTTAAGGGCAACCCTCTCTCAACAGTTTGATTTGTGGTTGTGATGGAAATGCGGTTTTCTCAAGTATTCTTTTCTTGCCACTTCGCGGTTTGGTCGTACCGGCGCTGCCCGCCGCCGTGTCTCCGACGCCAGTTCCTGATATAAGTATTTTCGGCCAAGACGGTCATCCGTCACCAGTATCCCGATGAGCCGGTCCTTTAATACCCCCACAGGATGGAGTGAGAATAAGTTTGCCATGGGCTAAAAAATCTATGTGGCAATCGACGAATTTGAAAATTACAAAACAATATTGACAAATTAAAAAAAACGACAAATCAAAATTTGTACACAAGAAACAATTATGGATAATAAACCATGGATTAAGAAGTGTCAAAAAGAAAAAATGAAGCGCAAAAGCGGTCCCCGTATAGGGGATTTACTCCCCTAACTGCCAGATCTCAATTCGAAAGTTTCCCCTAAAGCCTTTCACAAAACCAAGCCTCCTGATTTACTGGGTGTTTGACTTCAACATACGTACGCCTGCTCAAAAGACGCATTCATGGGGAACGCCGCGCAACCTGTGATTAACACGGCTTTGCGCTGGCCTCCAGCAAGAAATCTACAACCCGTTCTCCGGCTTCCCCTCTATACATCCACGCCTCGTCTCTCAATCGCCGTACCCGTTCGCTTTTCGACTCGCTTCGCGCGTTTTCTATCGCCGCGTCGAGCGCGGTCTCAATGTCCGCGAACATCGCCTCATCAAGCGGCGCGCCAATTTCCCGTATGGCGCGGAACGTCCACGCTTCTTCTTCGATATCGGCTAGATCATAGGGGCGTTTGTCAAAGGCAAATGACGGGTAAACCACAGGACTGCCGAATAAAAACGCGTAGTCAAAAATAACGCCGGAAAAATCAGATATAAGAATGTCGGCGCGGGACAGAACCGCGCTGTTTTCAGCGTCAAAATTCCATTCAATGTTGGGGTACGAGGCGAGCGCGGAACGCAATATTTCCACCGCGTCTTTTTCAACAACCATGCTTTGCGGGTGAGGACGGATGATGACATGGTAAGAAGATTTCGCCAGCGGTTCAAGGAGGGCGAGCGCGTAGCGCCTCAACAGGGCGTTTGCGCCCCACGAAGGCGCCACCAAGACGGTTTTGCGCGCCGCCGTCCGCGCCTCGTGGGGAGTAGCGTCGCGTGGCTCCGGGCGCAATGTGCGGCGCGATCCACGCTCAGCGAGGGCGTCAAGATACGCGCAGCCTACCGTAACAAGCCGTTTTTCCGGCAAACCTCGCTTCTGTTCCAGTATACGTATGTCTTTTTTCTGATAATCGCCGGTTAAAAGAACGCTGTCAAAATAATCGATTCCAAAAAGCCGGTAGAAGGTCGCGTCTGTTACCGCGTGTAGAATGTGCGCGTAGTGTCTGACACCGGGCGAGCGTTTAAGCTGGAACACGTCAAGCGCCGGAGTGGTCATCAGGCAAACATCGGCTTCAAGAAAATTGAGAAACCGGTACGCCGCGTTTCCCCTGCCGATAAACCGCGCGTGAATATGAGGGGATTGAAACGACAAGCCCGGATCATCGTCATCCGATGTGTAAAACGCGCTGTCAACGCCCCGCTTGTCCAGCGCTTCCAGAATGGGCTTGAACACATTCCAGTATTGCCTTCCTTCGGAATATATAACGAAACGTTCTTTTTTTGCCTGCGCCACCACTTTTCCTTTTGAAAATAAACCGGATTTTAAGGATATGGCGAAATTTTTCACAAAAAAGAACGCGGTGACCGCAAGCCCCGTGAGCAAGGAAAATAGCATGCTGCCCGTCCCCGGGTCAATGTACGCGGTGGCTGGAAGAGTGAAACAGAGCATAAAAAAGAAACAGTATGCGGCTTTCATTGCGTGTTCTCCCAGCCGCTCCATGAGGAGGCTTTGAAAATATCTCTGCCTATGAGCGTACGGACGCCGGACAGGTTGAACAGGTACGGTCCGTGTTTTGATGGATTGGTCGCGACAGCTCGCGCCACCGGCAGCGGATCGCTTTCTTGAAACGTTCTTGATAACGGGGTTCCCAGATGCGGGTTTTTGGGATCCGGCAAGTCGCGTGTAACAAAAGCAGGCACATCGGCGTTGGTCATAAAGGTTTCAGAAATGGACAAGGGGCCGTGAGCGTTGAAATCTTTTACCATGAGGAGCGGATTATAATTCTCCATGCGGGAGCCTTCAAACATATCTTTGGCGAACCCTGTCCCGTGATCGGAAACAATCACGATTCTCGTGTTGTCATAGACTCCCATAGCCCGCAAGTCCGCGAGCCATTTGGTTACGGCTTTCATCGCCGCCATAAAGGTGTACAGGTAGGCCGCCTCATCTTCCGACCCAAATTTTTCTATCTCTTCTTCGGTGAGAGAAGGCGGGTTTGGAGACAACTGTCCGTCACGGGTGTTGGGGGGGGGGGCGCGGGCGGGGCCCGGCGGGCGGGGGGG
>JAIRTS010000185.1 GCA_031254795.1 Treponema sp. | reverse complement strand
ACAAGCTGGACTTGTCGATACGCGGCGACTGCCCCGCGCCGCTGTTCAAGCAGATCACGCTGACGCTCAATCCGTGGAGCGACGCGACGTGGATAAAGGCGCGTTTCTTTGACAAGCCGGGCGAAGACGCTTTCACGGACACGACGAATTATTTGGGAAATGAATTTCTGGGGGAGGATGACAAAAAGGTTTTCGAGGCGATGAGGGCGTCCGCTCCCCGGCGGCGCCAGATAGAAGGGCTTGGGGAGTGGGGGCGAGCGACGCACTGTCAACAAGTTAAGGGCTGGATACCCAGTCAAAGCCGTGGCAAGCCGGAAACGGGAGGGTGTCATGGGAAAAACGTGTTTTGAGACAGTCCGGAATTTGTCAGGAAAGGCGGACTATGAAAACCGCTCAAAGAAACAAACGCAGGATTTCAGCCGGAACCGTAAAACGCCGTTCAAAAAGCTGATGTGGTTTATGCTCAATATGGCGAAAGAAAGCTCACAAAACGCCCTGGAACGGTTCTTCTCGAAAATAAAAGAGGCGGCTCGCATGACGCGGCGGGCGCTCAGCCTGGCGCGGGGAAAAGTGAAACGGAAGCTTTTCGGGAATTGTTCCAGGCGGGCGTGGAGGGAAGCTGTGACGAGACGATAAAAGATTGGCGGGGCTTTTTTTTGCCGGCGATAGATTCAAGCCATATCGCCCCGCCGCATGACGCGGCGTCGCAGGAGTGTCGCGGGGCGGCGGGACGTGAGTTAAGCGCGGAGACGGCCCGCGCGTCAATGCTGCATGGCATTGAGAGCGACATCGTCGTGGACGCGAGCGTTGAGCGGCTGGCCGTTGGCGAGCGAAGTCTGGCGAAGACGCATATTGAGGCGCTTGGCGGCGGGGGACGGAAGCCGGCGATCATACGCGACTGCGGGCATCCGTCAAAAGATTTCATTAAGCGCTCGCAGGACAAGGAAATAAAGTATGCCATGCGGACGCGGAAAAAGCTCAATCCCCGTATAAGACCGTATGAGAAGCGTCGGCGGAAGGAAGCGCGAGCACTGGGCGAACGCGAGCCACGCGGTGGGGCGCTGAATGGCCGGCTCGTCGGGATGCTGATAACGGATGACAGCTTTGCGGGGAACCACTTATATCGGGAACTGGCGTCGGAGACACGGCGGCGGGCGGCGACGGCGAGGACAAACCGCGAAGCGGCGAGAAAAGCATATCTGAGAAAACCGCGTTTTCATCTGTGGAGACTAAACTCCACTGCGAATAACATGTATTTTTGCACAATTCCTAATGATCCGCGAAACCCCGCTGTTCTTGAAATATGGCGCTGGTAATAGCCTCTTTCTTGTGTTATAATAATGTCTATAATACATAAAGAAAGGAGCGAGCTATGTCGAAAAAAACAAGCGTTTTGTTGCTTGCGGTACTATGGATCGGGACGGCGGCGTACAGCCAGAGCGTGGATTTTCCCTTCGCCGGGACGGACGTGGAAAAAGCCATGATATTGTCCGATATGGCGATAATGAAACTGAATGGCCTCATTCCCATGCGCTTCGCCAACGCCCTTGATGGAAAGCCCATACCGGGCGCGACGGTGGATATACCGGGAATCGGCAGTTTTGTTACAGACAGACAGGGCGTCATCGCGTTTCCCAAGCGGGATGACGGCAGTTTCACCATGGTGTTTGCAAAGGAAGGCTTCATCACCACTTCCATTCCTTTTAAGATTCAGGTCTCCACGGTGATTAACAACTGGTTCTCCATTTCTCCGGGATTGGATGGAGATTTCCGGTTCGTGCTGGATTGGGGGGAAAAGCCCGCGGACTTGGACATCCACTTTGAGAAACAAGGGGGTTATCATATCTCATACCGGAATATGCGAACTCTGGCGGATGGAAGCGCGAAATTGGATCGGGACGATACCAGCGGCTATGGTCCTGAAACCATCACCGTCACCCGCGCTGAAGGGAGCGGGGTCTATCACCTCTATGTGATCGACTACACCAACCGGAACGACAAAACGTCCACCGCCTTGTCCCGTTCAGGGGCGACCATTCGGGTGTATAACAGAGACCGGCTTTTAGAAACGTTTACGGTTCCGTCTTCAGGTGCTGGAATCCGGTGGAATGTGTGCGATATTGCCCGGAATCGGGTTGAGCCGGTCAACGTAATTGAGCGTTAACGGCGCGATTGTACATGAAGCCGCGTGGCGGCGACACTTTCCCGCGCCTCGCCCGGAAGGACAGGGCAATTCACAAGGAGACCCACTTGCAAAAACATAACGCCGGTTTATTTGGATTATTCAAACCGCTCAAAAAAACGCCGCAGGATGTTCGTTGGGCGGCGTGGACAGATCTACGGTACGGCTCTTACACGCGGAACACGCTGGACATTTCAATTCCGCAGATAGCGACTGCGGCGGCAGGCGGCGCGTCCTGCGTCATCTTGTTTATTCACGGCGGGATATGGATGTACGGTGACAAAAAGAATCGCCCCACCTTCTTGGACGCATTCAGGGACAGATTCGTTGTCGCGTCCATGAACCACCGGTATATTGACGAAAACACGCGCCTCGTGGATCTGGTGGATGACGTGTCCGCCGCAATCGCCTGCACACGGGAATTCTGCTCGCAACAAAAGTTGGACGCCAAGAAACTCATCATTATGGGACATTCATCAGGCGGTCATCTCTCTATGTTGTACGCTTACAAGTACCACAAAACCGCTCCTATACCGGTGGCGTTCTGTATAAGCATGGCGGGGCCAACGGATTTAAGCGACCTTGCCTTTGTGTATAACTTCAAGAAACTGAGGTGGCTCAAATTATTTTATCAGGTGTCCGAAAAAGCCACCGGCTATCATCCGGTGGAAGGCGACATTACCGAGGAAGGGTACAGCGAAACCGGTCGCAGACTTCTGTCCGACATTTCTCCCATCACTTTTGTCGCGGGCGACACCCCTCCCACCATCATCGTACACGACGTGGCGGACAGGATAGTGCCATACGCCAATTCATCGGCTCTAAACAGCGTGTTCAATGTGTTCGGCGTTGACCATTGTTTTATCGCCCTGTACTCCGGCGTCGGCCATTACCTGGGAGCGAAATTAATTAAAAGCGGACCGACGCGTGGCGCGGCGCGCTATGACAAAACGGTGGAAGCGCGTGTAGTCAAAGCGATGAACGACTATATAGAAAAGTACTGCGGGTAGCGCCGCGAGGCGCGAGGCATCGCCTGTGAATCAAACCGGCGCTCTTGACAATCAAGCCGGTCACGCATAGGCTTAGACGTATGAAGCAGATGAATATCCCGTTCGCCCGCCCTTTTATCGGAAAAGAAGAAGAAGCCTCATGTCTCAGAGTCCTCCGATCAGGCTGGCTGACTACAGGGGGAGAGACACTCGCGTTTGAGCGAGAATTCGCCTCATTTTTAACGTCCGGAACGCCAAGAAACATCGCGGAATTTCTAGATTCCGCGAATATGGAGCCTTTGGAACCCGCTGACAGCGATCCGGCTTTGCGTTGCCTCGCGGTGAATTCCGCGACAAGCGGACTGCACCTCGCGCTGGAAGCCTGCGGGATAGGGAAGGGCGATCTTGTGCTGGCGCCGTCTTACACATTCGCTTCGACAGCGGAAGTTGTCCGCTATCTGGACGCGGAGCCGGTTTTTGTGGATACGGCGCCGGAAACGTTTCACATGGATCCCAACGCCCTGGAAGCTGCGGTACGGAGGCTTTTAGCTGGCGAATGCGCGTATCCGGCGCGGCGTGGCGCGCAAAGCGGCTTCGGACCCAAAGGCGCCCCTAAAGCGGTGACGCCGGTTCATTACGGCGGGCTTCCCTGCGACATGAACGCAATCATGGCTATTGCGGCGCGGTACGATCTCAAAGTGATTGAAGACGCGGCTCATAGTTTTCCATCAGCAATGGACGCCGGCTGGGCGGGGACTATCGGAGACGCGGGAGTCTTTTCTTTCTATGCGACAAAACCGCTCGCCACAGGCGAAGGCGGCATGGTGGCGACGCGCCATAAGGAGTTGGCGGATCGCATCTCCATCATGCGCTCGCACGGTATAGATAGAACTATATGGAGCCGGTACACGGACACAAGAGCGTCGTGGCGCTACGAGGTGTCTTCTCCGGGGTATAAATACAACCTGCCGGACATTCTTTCCGCGCTGGGACGGGTTCAGCTTTCGCGGTGCGTGGAGTTGCTTGCCATGCGGAAGCGTATAGCCGCCCAATACGACGTGGCTTTTTCCGGCGACGAACGCTTCATTATTCCGGCGACCGGTCCCGGCGATGCCAGACACTTGTACCCGTTGCGGTTGCATCCTTCAATCAACCGAGACGCCTTTATCCAAACAGCGCGAACATTGGGCGTCGGCGCGTCCGTACATTTTATTCCGCTCCATACCATGCCCTATTACAGGAACAGATACGGTTTTGAAGATAACGATTTGCCTGAATCGTTTAAGATGTTCAAGCAGGAAGTCTCACTCCCCCTGTGGCCCGGCATGACAGAGGAAATGGTCGACCATGTAATCGCGTGTGTACGGCAGGCAAGCGCCTGAGCCTTCCGAACCTTTAGAAACAATCCTCGCCCGTCGCGCCTTAACGATGGGCTATCACAATGACCATCCGGTTCCGGGTCAATTCCGGAATGGGTTCCCGAATAAACGCGTCATTTTCAGGATCAAAACTGGCGGCCGCCTCGTCCAGTAGCGCAAGCAACGCATCTTTGAGAAATGCGCGGACGCTCGCAAGCCGTTGCCGCCCGCCACATCTGTGCGTCAGCGCCTTTGTAACTGAAATTGACACGCTCAAAGGACACCGAACAGCCGGCGTATGTACTGGCGAAGACGGCGTGTCCAGCGCGGCGTCCATGCGTTCAATGCCGTATGGGCAAGGAAACCGAAAAGGCAAGCTAAAACACGGACACAAGGGCGAACTCGCCGTAGTCCGCCACTCTGCTAGCAATCAGTCAGATTCAAACTGCGGGTGAAGCCGTTTGAGTTTGACGGCGGCGGCGGCAAAACGCCGATTGGTTTCGCGAGTTTTCCCGCTCCGCATCTTTCCGCGTCCGCTCTATCGCGGGCGTCCGCCGTGACAGCCACCGGTGGTTTGTCACACCCAGATCCATCTCCGCCATGTTCAGCCGGCCTCCGCGCTTCGGCGCGCGGCGCGACCTCAGTTCGCCCTTTGTCCGCCACGCTTCTTCCGGCGGAAAACGCCCGCGCGGCGAAGCCGCCATACGCGCGTTCAGATTGCCCTTCGCCACGACGATTTTCCAGGCGCGCGAAAAATCCGCTTCCGCCACGCGCCTTGTTCGCTCCGCCCGGCCCGCCGCTCCGTCGCCTCAGCCCTCCTCCGGCCTTCAAGCGGGGCCGCAAACATGAAGACATCGCGGGCTCTGCTCCGCGCGCGCTCCGCGCGCCATTCCCGGCTTCGCCAGGGTTCAAGCCCGTTTTTTTATGTCCGCCGGATAGCCTCCCGGGACGCCGTCTTCGCGCCGACTGCGGTCAAGAGCGGCCCGGGCGTCCCAGGTTTCAAGCGGTTGCTGTCGGTTATGCCCGAAGGGAGGGAAGAGAAGGCGAAAGAGCTTGGGGCGTTCACGCGGGGACGGGCGATAAAGAGCGCCCATGATTTGCTGCGGCTGGCATTCCTATGCCTGGCCGAAGGGAAATCCTTTGGCGGGACGGCGGCGTCGCCGGAGCTTGGGGATATATGTCCGATAAGCGAGAAAGGGGCGCTCACCCGGTTTCAAAAGCGCGACGGCGTGAGACGTCCGCGCCGTTATATGTGTCCATCATACGCCCTGTTCCTCTGTTTGTAAAGAGAAATTTCGCCTTCATGTCGGCGATTTTCGCCTTCATGTCGGGAAGTTCCGCCTTCATGTCGGGAGATTTCGCCGTCATGTCGGGAGACTTCGCCTTCATGTCGGGAGACTTCGCCTTCATGTCGGAGATTTTCGCCGACATGTCGGGAGACTTCGCCTTCATGTCGAAAGATTTTGCCGACATGTCGGGAAGATT
Source organism: Treponema sp. (assembly GCA_031254795.1). Classification (GTDB taxonomy): domain Bacteria; phylum Spirochaetota; class Spirochaetia; order Treponematales; family Breznakiellaceae; genus JAIRKH01. The sequence goes on along the minus strand of JAIRTS010000185.1, from coordinate 548 downwards.
TGCGGGACAGGCTCGCCGCTTGATTTGACGGCGGAGACCCGCCGCGCCGCCCATAAAGAGGGGCCGCGCGGAAACCGGCGGGGCCGGCGGCCGCGAAAAGCCGCCCGCGCTTGGCGGCGCGTTCTATGTACGCGCGGCGCGAGCCTCCGCGTCCCTGCCGCCTACAGCCCTGTTATGCGAAGTGTCCGCTGCTTTTATATATTCATTTAATTACTCATTCTTCTGAAATTTTTCTTTACCATCGTCATAGTTAATATCCCCAAATACTATTGATTTATTATACATAGTCCTTCCTTTTTTCAGAAAGACTACAATACCGACGTAAATCCCGATATAGATGAATAGTTACAATTATTATTGCAATTGATAAAATCACCGGCTATGCCGTGATGTGCGTGATACGAATCAAGGAATGATATAAAGCACTCCTGAGGAAGCCCCTGAGAAGGCAGGAACAGGAGTACAGATGAAAGAATGGCAAAGTTTAGCGCATGCCAAACGGGAATGTAAGTATCATGCGGTAATCGCACCGAAATATCGAAAGAAGG
>JAIRTS010000159.1 GCA_031254795.1 Treponema sp. | reverse complement strand
TCAGAATGTTCGTAGAAGTTGACGACCACCGGCCCTTCCGAACTCTGGGAAGCGGTTCCCTGGCTTTTGGAACACCCTCCCAAAGCCATAACCATTGCAAACACTGCAACCAGATACATTAAACTGAATCGTTTCACTGATTCCTCCTGTACGCCAACTAAAGGATAAGCCGTTAGCTGACTTTTTAATTTATAATCCGGCACCGCCGGATCTATTCGAAAACTTTCGTTTTCGTTTTCCACGTTTACTTCTTACGATTGTAAGATTTTTACCTCAAACGGCTCAAGGTCTATTCCGGCTTTACCGGGCCCCGCCTGAACCTGCTTCTTTTCGTTGGTAAAGTTCATAAGAAAGACCGCTTCCTCTTCGCCGTCGCCCCGGACCTGGACGCTGACCCCTTCGGGTAGTTCCTCAAAACGAGGGCGGATGCCCGCTTCCGCAGCCAACCAGCGGTAGAAGTCGTCACGGAAGTCGCGCCCGGTCCGCGCCGCGAGAAAGTAGGCCCGGCCTTTGCCCCGGCGGTGTACGGTCAGCGCGGGGGTTCCGGCGTAGAAATCACCGCCGTAAACCCCAAGCACTTGTGCCCCTTCTTCGTGGATAAGCTCGCAGAGGTCGAAGGCCCGATACGACTTGCCCTCCCATTCGACGGTGTTTGTCTCGCCGGGGTACAGCGCGTCAATCTCTTCGCACCAGATGCCCAGGGTCTTTCTCAGGGGGCCGGGGAAGCCGCCCAAGAAGGCCAGGGCGTTCTCATCAACATAACCAGTGGCATAGGTGGCGACAAAGATGCCGCCGCTTTGGACAAAGGCGTCGATTCGTTCAGCCGCTCCTTCCCGCAGCAGGTAGAGCATCGGGGCAATCACCAGACGGTATTTTTCCAGGCTCTGACGGGAATCGATGATATCCAGGGGGATGCCCCGTTTCCAAAAGGCGCGGTAATGCTCAATCAGGGTTTCGCCGTAGCCGGTTTTTTCCTGCAAAAGGCCATTAACGTCTTCTATGGCCCAGCGCGTCTGGTAATCGTGGATCAGCGCCGCCTCCGCAGGCGTGTCCATGCCCACAAGATCATCCAGTCCTTTCAAACGTTCCCCAAGGTCGGCGATTTCACGGAAAACCCGGGTGTTTTCTCCGCCATAATGATCGACCACCGCGCCATGATGCTGTTCCGGCCCTCCGCGGCTCTTGCGAAATTGAAAGTACTGAACTGTGTCCGCGCCATGGGCAAGGGCGTGGAGAGACTGGAGCTTGTGTATCCCCGGCCGGTGCAGTTTGGCCACAGGACGCCAGTTCGTGGCGGATGGGCAGGATTCCATCAACATGAAGGGTTTTCGTTTAAGTCCCCGCATCAGATCATGGCAATATGAGGTTCGCAGTCCTATCTCGCTATTGCCTTCCGCGCTGGTCCATTGGGGATAGGAATCCCAAGAGACCACGTCAAGGACTTCGGCAAAGCGAACGTAGTCTATCCCCGTATATCCGGCCATAAGATTTGTCGTGCAGGGAATATCCGGGGTAATTTCTTTGAGAGGCGCCGTTTCATTCAAATAAGAATCCACAAACTGTTCGGTGGTAAAGCGACGCCAATCCAGCTTGAGCCCGTTGTGGCCTCCGTTGCCGGGAGATCCGGGGCTTTCAATCTGGTCCCAGTCGGTGATCGCGGCGCTCCAAAAACTTGCCCACCACGCTTCGTTCAGGGCGTCTAAAGTCTTGTACCTGTTTTTTAGGTATGCACGAAATTTGACCTGGCAGAGGGGGCAATGACATTCGCCGGAATATTCGTTGGAGACATGCCAAACCGCCAACGCGGGATGATCCTTATATCGCCGCGCCAATCGCTCATTGATGGCCATCGTTTTTTCCCGGTAGACCGGGGAAGAAAGGCAATGGTTGTGTCGTTCCCCGTGGACATTCCGTACACGGGACTCGTTTACCCGCAACACTTCGGGATACTTCCGGCTCATCCACGCGGGGCGGGCGCCGGAGGGCGTACCCACGATGGCGGCGACGCCATTCTCCGCAAACATGTCCATCAGTTCATCAAGCCATGAAAAGTTGTACTGCCCTTCCTCCGGTTCAAGAGCGGTCCATGAGAATATCCCAACCGTCAGGGTGTTGATCCCCGCCAGTTTGGCGAGCCGCATATCCTCCTTCCAAATCGTATCCTTCCACTTGATCCATTGCTCAGGGTTGTAATCGCCCCCATGCAGAATATGAGGCATGTTTTTTACTATCGGCGGATACCGCATAGCGCGCTCCTTCTTATGCTTTTGCCAACATCTGTTCTTTAATCGCAAAATATATATTTCATTCTGCCACCGCCTTTTTTCGTTGTCCATGTCTCTTTCAGAAAAAAACGGGGACTTTTCCGCAATTCTATGGTATACTTTCCTGTATGAGCAGAATTGACATTTTTTTGGAAGAAAAAGCCAAAAACCTGATAGACAGTTTCGCTCGCTGCTTCAAGGCGCGAATATCCATCTTTTCCGTTGATTTTGAGGAAAAACTGGCGGCGGAGTTTTATCCGGCGACCCGTTATTGCGAGCTTGTCCGGGAAAAGCTGGGCGTCAAGCACCGCTGCCTTGAACAAGACCGGAAGATGTGCCATTACTCTCTAAAAATCGCGTCCCCGCAATGTTATGTCTGCCACGCCGGCATGGTGGACGCAGCTGTTCCTATTAAGGGAGATGGCTTAAAGGGACGGGGGGGGGGGGGCATTGATAGGATACGCCATGATCGGCCGATTCAGGACGCATAACGCTATTCCTCATAACATATTCCGGGAGTGGCGAAAAAAAGGCTTTGATCCCGATATTTTGCAAAACGCATTTGAAGAGCAGACTTTTTTTGAAAAAGACACGCTGGAAAATATGCTTAGCCTTTTTTCAATGCTCTGTGATTTTATTGTTTCCAAAAGATATATCAGATACCGCTATCTTGATATTACATCGGAAACCCTGCGCTGGGTAGAAAAGCATATATTTGGCCCCCTTGTTTTTTCGGAACTGGCAAAAGATATGGGCTACAGCCAGCGCGCCATATTATACGCGCTTAAGAAAAACTTGAATATGAACTTCAAACAACTGTGTATGCTCAAAAAGATTGAGCGATTTGAACGCGTCGTTTCAGAAAATCCCGCTATCACTGTTGAAGAAGCGGCTTTAATGATTGGCTATGACGACGCATCCTATTTTTCCCGTGTGTATAAAAAGGTCCGCTCCGCCACGCCCTCGGCATTTATTAAGTCTGTCCGCCGGACAGGGGCGGATGCGAGATGATTAAGGATGTCTGACACCGCAGGCAGTTGCGGCAAGCGTTTGTTTTCATCTTCATAATGCTTTCATTAATATGGGATAAAATTATGTTCTTGTCAAACGCCCGTGGGAAATTTCCAGATTCAGAAGGGGATCCGTCTGCCGGAGCCTCCGCATGGATTGCGCGCGCATTTGCGAGGGTCTCGTCGCGTCCGGCTTTCTCTGGGCGGGGCTTCATCGCCTCAGGAAAAGCCGGAGCGCTCGTACGGTTAGGCGCCGAGCAGAATCGAACTGCTGCATAAAGGTTTTGCAGACCTCTCCCTTACCGCTTGGGTACGGCGCCATGATGAATTGAATACTATCAAACTTTTTTTCTTTTGTCTAGCCCCCCGCTCGCATTTTTTATGTCTCGTCAACGCCAGATGCGCCGCCCTCGGCGATCAGCGCAGAGGGCGCGTTTTCACCGGCGATCTCATCGATCTTCTTTATCAGATCAAAGGCTTCCTTAAAGCTCGCGTCCGCATGAAACCTGAGCTTTGGTGTCTGCCGTATGCGCATTTCACGGGCAAGACGCGCCTGAATAAAACCCGCCGCGCTCTGCAAACCCGCGACGCCCCTCTCCAGGTTTGTCTCGCTACGGAATGTAGAAACATAGACGTCAGCCCATGTCAAATCTTTGGACACTTCAACCCGTGTGATGGAAAGGAAAGGATTTACACGCGGATCTTTTACCTTGCCCCCGACAATGAGTTTGCCGGTTATTTCCTGAATAAGAGTTCCAAGCCGCTCTAATCTGTATTCCACATAATCATACTACTATGTTTCCGGTAAAAAAGCAATAGTCCCGATCCCGTCCCAAAACGCGAACTGCGTTCCGCGAACTACGTTCGGCGAACGCAGTTCGGGTCGGTTTTTGGAAAGCCGCCTCCGTAAAAGGATGGACGAGTTCCACCTCACGCTGAAATACGCTCGACATTCCACAAAAAAGTGATTATATTATAACCATGTTTGAATATAAAACACATGGGACATGTTCTAAAAAAATCCATTTTGACGTTAAAGACAATAAGGTATACAACGTTTCATTCGAGGGTGGTTGCGCCGGCAACCTCAAAGGCATTTCGAAACTGGTCGACGGTATGGACGCGGAAGAGATCATCAGACAACTCAAAGGCATACCCTGCGGTTTCAGGAAAACGTCTTGCCCCGATCAGTTGGCGCGGGCTTTAGAATCGGTATTACAGGCTCGGTGAGCGCAATGCCACATGGGAAATCTTCCTTCGTAAGCAACACGGTCTCGCCGTCCATTTGCGCCAATATGGGGTGTTCGCCCTGAAACTCAACGCGGAACGCGGTGAATAGCGCCACTTCCGGCTTGTCTATATGGGCGCCGGTGGTGAACGTATCCTTGAGCAGGATCTTTCTATACACGGGCATTTGCCAGACTATGCATACGTTGCGGTCATCGGGCAAGATATGTTTGTGCGAGCCGTAGGTGCGGCGTCCGCTTGCGCCGACAGCCATAAGGAGGAGTTTTCCGGAGAAGGAGCGGATCTCTACGCCCGCTTCATCAAAAGCCTTGATGTCCATGTGTCCAACGGTATAAATTCTATCGTAGAAAAGGGACGCGATGTCAACCCAGAGTTTGTAAGAATCGCCGGGCAACGCGCCTTTCATTTTATTGGTGTTATGCGTTACAAAAGCGTCCAGACCCACGGACAAGATGTTGAACGCCAGAAACGGCCCCTTGTTCTTGGCGGCGCTGACAAGACTCAGTCCGGGCGCAAGCGTCACTATTGAAGGCGAGACGATGAGATCGAGCGCCTTGCCTAGCTCCCACGCGTCGGAGCCGTCGTTTCCCGTTCCCATGGGAAGCCGCAGTACGGCGCAACGGGCGCGGATCGATTCCCCGGCGTAGAAAAGGGCGGTTAGCGCTTCGAGGCTGGTTCCGTCCCCGCCCGCCGTGATGATAAGATGAAAAGCGTCATCCCGCGCCATCGCCGCAATGACAGCTTCCGAGAGCCGCTTCGCGTCTCCCGCCTTGCCGGTGAGCGACAGTCCGGCTGCGTTGCCGACGCCGGAGGGAGCAGCGTCTTTATGCAACGGGTTTAGTCCGGCTTTCTCCAGCGCGGCGTCAATATCCGCCGCATGTTTCTTCCATCGTGATTTTATGGTGAATCCGCCAGCTTTCGGATTCGCTATAATAGTCCAGCGCAATGGTTTGTCTTGGGCAAGCGGCGTATGGGCGCAAATTTTTGCAATGCCCGCGCTAAAAACAGCGAGATTCTCAGTGTTTTTCATGGCGTTATAATAGCACAGATACGGAAATATGGAAAGACGTTTTTCGCACGCGGGAGATCGCCTCGATTATTTTTTCGGTTTTTTTATGCCTGCCTTGTTCCAAAATGAACCTCTCCCCCTTTTACACCCTTTCAGGGCGCGGAATACATTCCACAGCGTCTGTTCTGTGGAAGAACATCATCAGCAAGCGCGGAAATCCACAGGGAATTTGAGGCGGCAAGCCGCATCGTGAAAACCACCGGGCGTGGATGATTCGTGTACGTGAAACCCGGCAAGCGTAAAAGCCTGTTTTTTCTCCTTGCGTTCTCTTCCAGACGCCTTTTTTCCCCATCTTGATCATTTTTTCAGTTTTTTATATGCTTTTCTCAGCATTTAACGTTAGAGACTTTTTCAAAATATGAACCAAAGGCTTGCGAATCTTTCGGTTTTAGCTAGTTTTGAAAAAGCCGTCACTCATTATCATCGCCAATAATAAGGAGAAGGCATGATCATTGCAAACATACAGATGTTGATGGGCATAGTTGCGTACCTGATGATCACAATCATGGTGGGTCTATGGTACGCTGGCAGGAGCAACACCGGCATTGAGGAATATTTTATAGGAAAGCGGGGGCTGGGACCGTGGGTCGCGGCAATGAGCGCCGAGGCGTCTGACATGTCCGGCTGGCTGCTTATGGGGCTGCCGGGCGTCGCCTACTTCACAGGTTGCGGAGAGGCGTTCTGGACAGCGGCGGGACTCTTTGTAGGAACATGGCTCAACTGGCAGTTGGTCGCCAAACGCCTCAGAAATTACTCTCAAACCACGGACAACGCCATCACTCTGCCTGAATTCTTCAGCAAGCGTTTCCATGACAAAAAGAGCGTCCTGAAAATCATCGCGGCGATCATTATTCTCGTCTTCTTTTCCATATACACCGCCTCGCAATTCGTCGCCTTCGGCAAACTGTTCACCTATGTGTTTAAAACGGAGAACTATTATTCAATGATAGTGGTACTCGGCGCGGTGATTTTATTGATATACACCCTGCTCGGCGGCTTCCTCGCGGTCTGCATGACGGACCTCATTCAGGGCATCCTGATGTCCTTCTCCCTGCTGGTCGTGCTTGCCTTCGGATTGGCGTTCTCAGGCGGCTTTAGCGGGGTGGGGGAACGGCTAGGCGACATTCCTCGATTTCTGGATGTATTCGGCATAGCGACGCCAGCCATGCAAAACGGCGTTCAGGCGGTCACAGCCGGAGCGCCCCAATTTGGAAGCGGCGCCGACTACCCTCTCCTCAGCATTTTCTCGTGCCTCGCGTGGGGGTTGGGCTATTTCGGCATGCCCCATGTGCTGATACGCTTCATGGCCATAGAAAACGTTTCAAAAATACGGAAGTCAAAGCTCATCGCCATCACGTGGTGTTTCATCTCCCTCACCGCGGCGGTCGCCATCGGACTCGTCGGACGCGCTTACTTCCCCTCGCTCCTCGGCACGGCGAGCGACGCGGAAAACATCTTCCTGTATTTGACATCCGATTTCTTCCCGCCCCTCCTCGCCGGCGTCGTGATTTCGGGCATCCTCGCCGCTTCCATGAGCTCCTCGGATTCCTACATGATCGCCGTCTCCTCGTCCCTCGCAAACGACCTGTTCAAAACCTTCTTCAAAGAGGCGCGTGAATCTGCGGTCATGTGGGTGGCGCGGCTTGCGATAGTCCTCGTCATGATCTTCGCGACAATAATCGCCCTTTCAGGGAACCAGTCCGTATTCCGAATCGTCTCCTACGCGTGGGCGGGATTCGGAGCGGCTTTCGGTCCGCTCGTCCTCTTCGCTCTGTTTTGGAAGCGCGTCACGCTCCAGGGAGCGGCGGCCGGCATGCTGTCAGGCGGCGTCATGGTCGTGCTTTGGAAAAACGTCATCAGCAAACTGGGCGGAGTCTTCGGCATATACGAACTGCTTCCTTCCTTCATTCTTTCCTGCGCGGTCATTTTCGTGGTGAGCCTGCTCACCAAAGCGCCCTCAGCGGAAATCCAGAGGGAATTTGACTCGGTGAAAGCCGCGGAGAGGGGATGATTCATAACGTGAAATTCAGCAAGCGCAAAAATCTCTTTTTTCGCTTGCTTTCTGTTCTAATGTATGAAATACTATAAAGAAAGGGAAATATATGATATTCAATCCTGAATATGAATCTATGTGTGTGGACTCGCGAAAGAGGCTGCAACTGGCGCGGCTTAAAAATCTGGTGGAAAAACTCTACGGGAACGTGCCTTTTTATGCAAAAAAGATGGATGAGCTTGGCGTGAAAGCGCGGGATATTCATACGCTTGAGGACATAGAGAAACTTCCTTTTACCACCAAGGACGACATGCGGGAAAATTTCCCTTACGGTTTTCTGGCTTGCCCCAGGTCGATGATCGAAGAAATCCATCTGTCCTCCGGCACCACCGGCATTCCGGTCGTCGACGCGTACACCCGCAAGGACATTGAGATTTGGTGCGAGTCGATGGCGCGTACGCTCGCGGGCGGGGGCTGTACGGCGGATGATACGGTGCAGAACTGTTATGGATACGGGTTGTTCACCGGCGGACCAGGCGTTCACTACGGCGCGCGCGCCATAGGCGCGAATGTGTTGCCCATGTCGTCTGGCAACACGGAGCGGCAACTCATGGTGATGGAGGCCTTCGGTTCAACCATGCTCACCTGCACCCCGTCTTACGCGCTTTACATGGCGGAGGAAGCCAGAGAGCGGGGCATTGACCTCAAGAAACTGCCCATCAGCAAGGGGTGTTTCGGCGCGGAGCCGTGGAGCGAAAACATGAGGAAAGAAATCGAAGCCCGTTACAACATGAAAGCCTACGATATCTACGGATTGACCGAAATCATTGGGCCGGGCGTCGCCTTTGAATGTGAGGCGCAACATGGGCTGCACATAAACGAAGACCTCTTTTACCCGGAAATAATTGATCCTGAAACCGGCAAGGCGCTTCCCGAAGGCGAAAAAGGCGAGTTGGTGTTCACCACGCTTACCAAGGAAGGCACGCCGCTCATACGCTACCGCACGCGGGACATCACCTACTTCATCACAGAGCCGTGTTCCTGCGGACGCACCACCAGAAAGATGCACCGCCTCTTCGGACGCACCGACGACATGCTCATCATCCGCGGCGTAAATGTATTCCCCAGTCAGATAGAACACGTGCTCATTGAGATAGAAGGCGCCGAACCGCACTACCTCATCGTTGTTGATCGCGGTCATTCCCATCTCGACGAGGTGGAGCTTCAGGTCGAAGTGAAACAGGAATTCTTCAGCGATGAAACAAAAGACCTTGAAGGGTTGCGGTACCGCATTGAAAGTGTGATGAAATCCACATTGCAAGTCGGTCTCAAGGTCAAACTTGTCGAGCCGAAAACCATTGAGCGTTCAATGGGCAAGTCGAAACGAGTGATTGACCGAAGAAAAATCTAGGAGGAAGCCAAATGGAATTAAAACAAATTACCGTTTTCCTTGAAAACAAGGTGGGTAGATTGGGCGAAGTCACCCGTGTTCTCGCGGAAGCGGGCGTAAACATGCGCGCCATAAGCATAGCCGACACCGCGGATTTTGGGATTTTGCGGATCATCGTTGATCAGCATGACAAGGCGTTGCAAGCTCTGAATGAAGCGGGCTTTACCACCCGCATCACCATTATCGCGGCGGTGGAAGTAGAGGATGAACCGGGCGGTCTTGCGCGTGTCATGGAACTTTTCCAAAAATCGCAGGTAAACATTGAGTACCTGTATGCGTCGCTTGAAAACAAAGCGGGAAAGGCGGTGGTTATCTTTAAACTCGCCGATCACGAGAAAGGGCTTCAAATTCTAAAAGACAACGGGCTTTCGATGGTGGACTCTTTTTAGGGTTGAAAGCGAATTTGAAAGCGAGGCTGTCCCAAAACGTGTTTTGAAACGGTTTTAATGCGTTATGTTAATAGAGGGGTTATATGAAAATACTAATGGCCGCAAGTGAAGCGGCGCCTTTTGTGAAAACAGGTGGTCTAGCCGACGCAGTGTCTGCGCTGGCTCTCACACTTTCGAAGATGGGACATGAGGTTCGTATTGTTGTTCCACGCTATTTCAAAGTTGACAGGGTGAAACTCGACTTGTGTGATCTTGAAATGCCGCTTGCGACTATTATGAATAACGTGGAGGTGAAAAGCGCCGTTTATACAACGAATTTGGAAGGATCTTCCAAAAAAAATCCTATCCATGTCTATTTTATTGAACACAACGACTTTTTCGGCAGTAAAGTCGGCATTTACGGGGAGCAGTACGAGCCTGATTATTTTGACAATCCGAGGCGATTCATTTTCTTCAGCAAGATCGTTTTTGAACTGTGCCGGAAACTTGACTGGTACCCCGATATCCTGCACACGCATGATTGGCAGACGGCGCTGGCGCCAGTTTTCCTGAAATACGGGGAGAGGCGCGGCGGTTTTGAAAAAACGGCTTCCATCCTGACCATCCACAACTTGGGCTACCAAGGGATTTACCATAAGGAAAACTATCCTTTCACCAACCTTGGATGGGATATTTTTCATCAAGCGGGGTTTGAAGACTGGAATATGATGAATTTCCTTAAGGCGGGGATTCATAGCGCGGACAAGCTCAACCCGGTTTCTCCTCGCTACGCTCAGGAAACCCAGACCCAAGCCTTCGGCTTCCGTTTGGACAGCTCTTTGCGATACCGGTCGGCCGATTACATCGGCATATTGAACGGCATCGACACCCAGGTCTGGAATCCCAAGAAAGACGCGTATATTCCGATGAACTACGACAGTACAACCGTTAAAGAGGGCAAGGCGAAGGCAAAAGAAGCGCTTCAACGCGAATTCGGGCTGCCCCAAAATCCCAATGTACCGGTTATCGGCATGGCCACCCGCCTTACAGAGCAGAAGGGCGTGGGCGAGCTTTTCGGGCCTTCCTACGGATCCGCGTGGAATATCTGCCGTGATATGGAACTGCAATTAGCGCTTGTCGGAACCGGCGACGCGTGGTGCGAGAACGAAATCCGCAGTCTTGCATCCCGCCTTTCCAATTTCAAAGCGAAGATCGAATACAGCGAAGCGGCGAGCCACCTTATTGAAGCGGGCAGCGATTTCTTCCTTATGCCGAGTCGATACGAGCCGTGCGGACTCAACCAGATGTACTCTCTTGCCTACGGCGCTCTGCCCATTGTCAGAAATACCGGCGGCTTGGCGGATACGGTCGAAAATTTCAATCAGGAAACAAGCGAAGGCACGGGCTTTATGTTTGACCAACTGAATCCGCGTTCTATCTACGATACGGTCGGATGGGCTAACTGGGCGTATTACAACCGGCGGGCTCAGATCGAAAAAATGCGAATCCGCGGCATGAAACTTGATTTCTCATGGAAAAAATCGGCGCAAAAATATGTCGCCATGTACGAGCAAGCCGCGGCAAAATATGCCGAATAAATACGACGATCTCGTATGGCGGGAAGAGGAACGGAAAGAGGTTTACAAATGCCGCGTTTTTTCCGTATACGAGAGTCTGTGCCGCTCGCCTGACAAGAAGCGTACGGGCGTCTTTATGGGGTTAGACGCCGCTGATTGGACAATAGTGGCGCCTGTGCTGGAAAAAGACGGGCGCGGGTTTTTCGTCATGGTGAGGCAGTGGCGACATGGGGCGCAGGAGTTAAGCCTTGAGTTTCCGGGCGGGGTTCTTGAAGCGGATGAGGATTCCAGCCAAGCCGCGCTTCGGGAACTGGAGGAAGAAACCGCCTATACCGCAAAAAAGATCACCAAGCTTGGCGAGATGAGGCCGAATCCCGCTATTATGAACAACCATGTTCATTTCTTTCTGGCGGAAGATCTGTCTCCCCTACCCTCTCAACGCCTTGACGAAGATGAATATGTCGCTATGGAGTTAGTCCCCATTGCGGAGGTGATGGAAAACATGGGGAAAAAACCGTACACCCATGCGCTCATGGGGACGGCGTTGGCGTTGTGGAGGCAAAACCATGAAGCGTCCCATTGACCATAGGGAACCCCTAACAACTGAAGTTTTTAAGGTGGGGCTTACCCTTTGGAAAAAATTGCATTTACACAATTTTTTACAGAACATTGAAAATTGTTGTTACACTGGCATTATAATAGCGCGCGAAGCGGCGCTATAACGCGGAGTGACGCATTTCACCCGCGTCATTTTACAAAGAGCAACAGGAGGCTATATGAAGGATATTTTTCTTATTTTCGCAAAATATAACAAAGAGGCGGACGGCGAAGTTCTCTCCCTTTTGGGCAATCTTTCCAATGAGGAACGGGAGTCGGATCGGGGCAGTTATTACGGCAGCTTGTCAGGGCTGGCGCGGCACATACTGGGCGGAACCCATTTTTTCCTGAGCGCGTTTTTTAAGGAAGCGCTCAATGACAACACCGCAACGCATGTTGCGGCGCGGGAAATCCTGAAACCGCTGGACGACTTCCCCAATTTTGAAGGAACGCTCACCGAAGCGCAGTGGAAGGCGGCGGCGGACGCCATTGTTACGGTGGACGATGTGTACGTCAAGCTGTCTGCGGTTTTAACCAATGAGGACTACGCGAAACAGATTCCCGTCGCATGGTACGGCGGGAATCCGGCGTCCGTCCCTCTCTCTTTTCTCGCTCAAAATCTCGTCGCGCACAACATCCATCATCGGGGACAAATATCCCAAATACTCGATTCTCTTAAAATCGAGCATAATTTTTCCGGTTTAAATCCGGCGTGTTTGGCTGACAAGACATCATAAGAAACAAAGGAGACGCCCCGGAGACTGCCGCCACGCGCGCTCCGGGCGCGGTCGCCGGACCACTTGGATAAACAATCCGTCAAAAGCGTGATCAATATCTTTGCGTAATTTTCAATCGGATGCATACTAAGTGAGCCACCGGCCGCAGAACGTGAACCACAGGGCGACTACTGGCCAAGATGGAGCGTCCGTAATCGCCACGTCAAGGCTCACACGCCCACATCACTAAAGGGCGGCGCCCGCGACAACACTTCAGCCACACAGCGATGATCGCTTGCAAGAAGGCCGGGATCCGCTTCCAGCATGGCAAATGCGTCGGCGCGGGCTTTTTCGAGGATCGCCGCGTGTTCCACGGGATCAGCAAGCCCCAGTCTGATATAACCCGACTGCTCGACTCCGTTGATCTGGCCAGGACCGCGCAGTTTCAAGTCTTCTTCCGCAATGACAAAACCATCCGAATGTTCCAGCATCACCATGAGGCGGGTTTTGGCGTCTTCCGTGTATTTATCGGAATACACGAGGAAACAGAAGGACTGGGCTGTCCCCCGTCCGACGCGCCCGCGCAACTGGTGCAACGCCGAAAGTCCAAAGCGTTCGGCGTGTTCTATGACCATGCAAGTCGCGTTCGGCACGTCAACGCCAACTTCCACAACGCTGGTCGCAACGAGTATGTGTATGTCGCCTCTGCGAAACGCCTCCATTGTCAGACGCTTCTCTTCCTCGTCCATTTTTGAATGGGCAAGAGCAATCGTGTATTCTGGAAATATCTCCGTTACAAGCCGTTCTTCCATCGAAACCGCGTCCTTAAGATCCAATTCACCTTCCTCAATAAGCGGATACACGAAGTAGGCTTGAGCGCCGGACTTGAGCTGGGCGCGAACAAAGTCGTACACCTTGCCCTCGTTGGACTCCCGCGCGAGGTGCGTGACAATAGGCTGCCGTCCTGGAGGCAGCCCTTTGATGACCGACACGTCAAGGTCTCCAAACACAGTGATCGCCAATGTTCTTGGAATGGGAGTCGCGCTCATCATCAAAAGATCCGGGGCGTCGCCTTTCGCCAAGATTGCTTGCCGTTGCATGACCCCAAACCGGTGCTGTTCGTCAATGACAACAAGGCGGAGATCACGGTAGCGCACATCGCGGGAAAAAAGCGCGTGAGTGCCGATTGCCGCGTCAATGGCGCCTGAAGCGAGGTTTTTAAGCAGTTGCTTTCGCCCTTTTGATTTGACGTTGCCGGTGAGAAAGGCTACGTTGACGCCTAAAGGTTCCAGCAGTTTCGCCGCGTTTTCCGCGTGCTGACGCGCCAAAAGCTCTGTCGGCGCCATGATCGCCGCCTGTCCGCCCTTCTCAATCGCCTTGAGCGTGGCCAGAAACGCGACCAGAGTCTTGCCTGAACCAACATCGCCCTGCAAGAGCCGCGCCATGGGGTAAGGGCTGTCCATATCCTTGTTAATATCCGACACGGCTTCCCGCTGTCCTTCTGTCAGCGCAAAAGGCAGCCTGTCCAGCAGCATGTTTTGGAAATCAGGCGTTTTTTGTGTCATACCGGACATTGTTTCCGCCGGCGTCCGTCTCATAACGCTACGCTTTGCCTGCGCTCGCTTCCCGACCATCACTTCCAGATAAAAAAGCTCTTCATACATGATGGTCTTTTTCGCCTTTTCGAGTTCCTTCATCGATTCAGGGAAATGAATGGCTTTTAAGGCCTGGGCTTTTGTAAGCAGATGGTACCGTTCCCGTATGCTTTGGGGAATTTCATCTTCTATAGCGGGAAGGTATGCGTCAAGCGCCTGTTTGACAAGGACGCGCAACTTTGTCATGCGCAGGTCTTTTGTGAGCGGGTAAATGGGCAGTATCTGCCCCGGCGCGACGCGCCCGGCACCGGCTGTCGTCGCGGGAACTGTCGCCCTTATGGGAGCCGGCTCAAAGTCAAAGGAACTTGACTGAATTTCGCCGTATTTAAACTCAAAATCGCCGTAGATGAGATAGTCATTCCCGACTGCAAGCTGATTTTTCATAAAAGGGCGGTTATAACAGACCAGACACGCCCGCGCCGTCTCATCTTCAATAAAAATCTTTAACGTGCGAGTTTTGCCGACATAAAACCAGTCGTGCGCGAGAACTCGCGCAATGGAGCATACCTGACCATTGCGAAAATCTTTGAGCGGCGCAAAGCGGCTTCTGTCTTCCCAATCCCTCGGATACCGGCACAGCAATGAGCCTATTGTCGTAACTCCAACATGGACAAGCGCCTTTTCGGCGGCGGTTCCAGCTTTTCCACCGGTGAGCCGCGCGACCGGATCGCGTATCTCTCTGACAAACACAGTTTAAATAGGCAGTCTCAGCAAAAAGGATGACGCGATGTTTATCACAACGCCGCCGCCGATCCACGTCGCCAGAAAGACCGCCAAAGCGGTGATTATAATTAAGGAGTATTGTACGCTCCTGCCGCCGTAAAAAAGGACGTTTATCCGGTACAGTACCGGCCTGCTTATGGTGTCGACAATTTTCCAGAACGGGTTGAAAATGTTTCGCCGGGAGAGATACGCGAACAGTCTAAGTCCCAGTACAATGACGATGAAACCCAGCAGAAACGAAAGCGCAGACCAAAGGGACTTGACAACCAGCGCAATCACAAAACCTGCCGTGATGTACCCATAATTCGCCATAGTAAGAAAAACATTGTTTGCTATGGACAGGACAGACATGGCGATAATAGGCGAAATATCCAAAAAACCGCCCAAGCGCAATCCGGGAAGCCGACGAAACCAGTCGAGATACGGGTCAGTCATGGCGCTTAACACCCCAACGGGCGTACTGTACCTGACGCCGCTAAACCACGTAAGCATGATTCTAGCAAAGATGAGGAAAAGATAGATGCTGGTGGCGGAGGCCAATATATTAAAGATCACTCTCATGATTATAATATACCGGTATGCTTTTGAATCGTCAAGTTTGAAAAACAGCGACGCTTTGTATTATGTAGATTTTGTTCAAAAACCGATTGACTTTGAGCGGGGTTTCGCGGTTTTAGAGAAAAGCCGAACGAAAGTCATGCGAGACCGCACTTTTTTAGCTCGCGCTTCCAAAACAGCTTTGAAAAACGTCGCGTTATTTGACGCCGCGTGGCAAACGAATGGCGGCGTGGCGGAACAATGGCAGGTAAAATGTCCGCGTTGTGCGAGCGGCGCGGCAAGGAAGAACGGAACGTTCAAGAACGGCAAACAACGCTTTCTTTGTTGCAATGAAAGTCACGCTCATAATCCATTTGTCGCAAAGCATGCCTACAACACATACGATCCAAATGTCCGATCACGCATATTTTTCTCGATAGTCAACGGAAGCGGGACGAGAGCGACGGCCAGGACGCTTGGAATGGCCAAGCGCGCTTTCGCCTGCGCGCTGAGGAGTGTCAAGGCACCGCTATGGCATGTCAATTACGATTGCGTAAACAGCCGGCAAAACGGCGTCATTAAGGTTGAGCTTGTGCTGGCAAATAAAGAAAAAATGAATGATTGACTCTGGCGCGCCGTGAGCGATCTTTGTCAATATCCGGCATGGACGGCGAATATTGATAAAGTAATTTCTTTAACGCTCCGTCAATCAGTACTCCAGCATTCTTTCTATTTGATTGTCATTTCTTAATGTATAATCGAACAAATCTATTATTTCTCCAGTTCCTATGTCAATTACCCTTATTGTTAAAATAATATCCTGTATTGGATTTACATTGCACCTTAATAGAAATTTTGCATTAGCATTTCCTGTATTTTCATTTACTTGCCTTCTCAAAATCTGTATTGAGCTGTTTTTTGACAAATAAAAATATGCGCTCTCCGTTAAATATTTTAATAAACGCGGGGCGCCGTCACCGGATTTTGTAAAAGGATATAATGCGATGATCGTTCCTTCTTCATTAAAGGAATTTGCAACTTCCGAAAAATAGGTCGAAAGCTGTCGATGAACAGGCAAATATTCAGACGGAAAATCAAAAGATGGCTCTGGTTGAGGAACCGAAGGCGCCGGCTGGGGAGCGGGCTTTGGGGCCGGCTGGGGTTTTGGTTCAGGCTTTGGCTCTGGTTTTGGGGCCGGTTTTGGCTCTGGAGCAGGCGTTGGCATCGGCGTTTTTGGGGGTTCATACTTTTTATTACTACACCCGTCGCATTGACTAACCATAATGCCAATTATAATTAAAAAAACTGCAAAACATCCCTTGTTAATAGTTTTTTTTGTCATACCTGTTTCCTCATATTTGTTTGTTAAAACTAGCTATTACTTCAGAGCTTTCAACATTTACAACGCGAATGTTCAATATATGATATTTTTTATTGTTTATTATTTTTCCTACAATTATCATATCCACTCCTAACATATATCCTATTCGGACGGCTTCTCTGTCATCAATAAATCCGGAGGCTTGAAACCCCTGTTCTTTGAGTATTAGTTGCAGTGTATAATCATCTCTTTCAATGACTTTTATACCCTTCGTTCTTCTTGTTTTTATTGTTAATTTCATTAATTCATTTGTAATAAAGTCAACAACGAATGGATCATTGTGCTGTATATCCAATACGGCCAATTTAGTCCCATCTGGGATTTCAGACACTAATTCGCCATGCGCTTCTATTATAATATTAGCAAGATTGTCAACTTTAATTGGTTGCAATGTTGTACAAGTAATCAATATTGGCAATATTAAGGCAAACATCAAATAATTTCTTCGCAAAATGTCTATACCCTCCAACTATTGTATTTTATTATGCATTCAGCTTTTTGACAAGTGTCTCAGTGAATTTTTATAAAAATTTTCCGCGCCATGGATTGATGTGCGTGACAAAAAACGCTACAGGCAAAAAATGGCGCGTAATGTTCAGGCTGTTCGCAAACCAGAGGTTTGCGAACAGCCGGTTCGACTGCAAGGAAATTATGTAACTATGGAGGTTTGCGCGGCAAACCAGTCTGTTGCCATTTTATCGTCAGCGTTGCAAAATATACCCACCGTAAGCGGCGCAAACAAGTTTGCGGCGGGTGACTAAACTAGGCTGCGAATCAATCGGCATAGCGTGGCGCCGAATTTTTCACTTGAAACCCGCCGAATGCGCCGAGACAAAGGGCGCGGCTTTGATCGCTCCAAAAGAAACCTCTCCGAATGAGGATGAAGTTTCCCGCCTGATTTGCAATCTTTTTATGTAAAATTTGAGCGATCTCCGGCTTTGGGGTATTCTATGGAACTTTCGCTTTTGACAAACGCAGGATCATGCGCTATATTATTATAAGTATGATAAAAAAAATGACGGCGCT